>CAYJFV010000061.1:0-9173 GCA_964369275.1 uncultured Desulfovibrionaceae bacterium | reverse complement strand
GAAGAAATTATGGAATTACGTTTACGTGGTGGTTTCCCACGTGGTAATGCTGTAAAATATGTACAAGATAAGCATGATGTAAACTGGCTTGCTTGTGTATGTGCTTTAGATCGTGCTACCCTACCACCTGTTGCTGATTATTGGGCACCAGGCGTACAAGTTAGTGGTTTAACAGAACTTGTAGCTAACGCTTTAGTAATGAAAGGCGAAATTCCACGTACTTTAGACTTACGTCAAGAAGATTTAGAATACCCTGACGAAATTCCTGAAGAAGAAGTTGAAGAAGTAGTTGAAGAAACAGTAGAAACAGCAGAAGTTGTTGAAGCTACAGTTGAAGCAACTGAAGGAGAGGAATAATTATGTATAACGGAAAATATATTATACCTGCTCTAGTTATATTTGTTATAGCTATGTCTTCACCATTTTGGTTAAACTTTGGTTCAGATAAGTACGAATACCCAAAAGTTGCATTACCAGAAGGCCCTGGCATGGAAGAATGTATTGAAGATGTTGAATACATGCGTGCAAACCACATGCGTTTATTAAATGAATGGCGTGATGAAGCACTTCGTGAAGGTAACAGAGTATATGTTGCTTCTAACGGTAAAAAATGGGATATCAGCCTTCAAAACACATGTATGGAATGTCACTCAAATTACGATGACTTCTGTGCAAAGTGCCATGATCAAAATAATGTTGATCCATATTGCTGGTCTTGCCACATTGAGCCACAAGGAAATTAGAGGGGAGATATAATGAAAAGAAGACATTTTCTTAAAGTCGCTGGTATTTCAAGCTTCGCTCTTTTTAGTGGTGTAACTACAGCTAGTGCACAAGTTGCTCCTGCTGGTGCTAGATACGAAAGCGGCGAAAAAGCTATAAATGCAAAGCGTTTTGCAATGGTAATTGATACTCGTGAAATGGATTTATACACCATTGATGCAGTTCAAAAAGCTTGTCATACATGGCATAACGTACCAACAGCAATTCCTGCACCAAGAGAAGTAAAATGGATTTGGCCTGATAAATACAAAGCGTGTTTCCCAGACGATCCAGATTACTATACTCTTCCACAAGAAATAAAAGATAGACAATATCCTCTATTATGTAACCACTGTGCCAACCCATCATGTGTGCGTGTTTGCCCAACTGGTGCTACATATAAAATGGATAATGGTATTGTTACTATGGACTACCACCGTTGTATCGGTTGTCGTTTCTGTATGGCAGCTTGTCCTTACGGTTCACGTTCTTTCAACTTTGAAGATCCAAAACCACAATTAGAAGAAATCAACCCAACTTACCCAGCTAGAACTCGTGGTGCAGTTGAAAAATGTACTTTCTGTGTTGAGCGTTTAGAACAAGGCTTAATGCCTGCTTGTGTTGAAGCTTCTAATGGTGCAATTACTTTTGGTGATTTAGAAGATGAAAATTCTGATGTTCGTCAAGTATTAGCAAATAACTTTGCTATTCGTCGTAAACCAACTTATGGCACTGACCCTAGTGTCTACTACATTGTTTAGGAGTGCGAAATGATAGAAAAAGTTCTTAAAGGTTCGCCTAAATACTATGCTTGGCTAGCATTCCTATTATTAGTTATAGGTTTTGCATTTTGCGTATACGCATACCAATTAGTTGTTGGTATGCAAACTACAGGGTTAACACGTGATGTATCTTGGGGTTTTTATATTTCCCAGTTTACATACTTAGTTGGTGTAGCTGCTTCTGCGGTTATGCTTGTGTTACCTTCTTACTTTCATGGCTATAAACCCTTCAAAAGATTAATCATCTTTGGTGAATTTTTAGCTATTGGTGCGGTTATTATGTGCGTACTCTTCATTATTGTTGACGTAGGCCAACCGCATAAAGCATTAAACATGATTCTTCACCCAACACCAAATTCAGTTATGTTCTGGGATATGATAGTTCTTATGGGCTACTTATGCCTAAATGCAATTATTGGTTGGGTTACCTTAGAAGCTGAAAGAAATGATGTTGCATACCCTAAATGGACAAAATATCTTATTTATCTTTCAATTTTCTGGGCATTTGGTATCCACACTGTTACCGCTTTCTTATATGCTGGTATTCCAGGCAGATACTACTGGCTTACAGCTATTATGGGAGCAAGATTCTTAGCATCTGCTTTCTGCTCAGGCCCTGCTATTCTACTTCTTCTTATTTTCTTATTAAGAAAGTTAACAGGCTTTGAACCAGGCAGAAAAGCTGTTGAATCATTAACAAAAATCATCACTTACGCTATGGGCTTAAATATCTTCTTCTATTGCTTAGAACTATTTACAGCTTTCTATAGCGGTACACCTGGCCACTACTACCCTATTCAATACCTATTCGGTGCTGGCGGCTTGCCATCATCTTGGGTGAATATGTGGATGTGGGCAGCAGTTGTACTTGCATTCGTTTCTCTAGGTTTACTAGCTAACCCATGCACACGTAACAACCAAAAAATTCTTCCTTATACATTAATCGCACTAGTAATTGCTTCTTGGATTGATAAAGGTATGGGCTTACTAATTGGTGGTTTATCACCTAACCCATTCAAAGGCTACAGCCTTTACACCCCAACAATTCCTGAATTAATTGTTTCTATGGGTATTTTTGCTATAGGTGCATTAATAGTTTCAATTCTATGGAAAGTAGCTATTGATGTAAAGAAAGAAGCTGGTACTTTTGAACTAAAAGAAGACTAGTTCCTAACTAAGAAATTAGTTCTACAAAAAAACAAAGGGCAAACCTTGCTATAAAAAGCATAGTTTGCCCCTTTTTTTATGGTTCATTCTTTATTTTATTTTTTGTATTTTTTTAAGTCTCCGAAGCCTAAAGGAACTAAGCCCCTTTAGAATCCCTAATGCAAAAAAATTAGAAGCAAATTTATACTGAACTGTGTTTAATACTTGTTACACAAGTGAGTAAGTTAGGCATTTTCAGTATACGTCTTTTGTCACTTGCGATAGCAAGTGTTGCACATATCGAATAAGACTCTTGACTACCATTTACTAGTCAAACTTCCGTTAATCGCCTTAATCACGAAAATTCATGTAACAAATTAATTAATGCACACCCCAAAATTTCAAAAGCAAGATTTCTTGAACGCAGTGCTAGAAATCTTGCTTTTGAAATTTTGCATTAGGGATTCTAAAGGGGCTTAGTCCCTTTAGCCGTCGGAGACATAAAAAAAGAAAAAAATAAATAAGTTAATTTCAACTATTTTGTAAGTAAGTGTTTAATCGCTGTATACGAGGAAGCCAATGCCCAGTGAATATTGTATCCGCCTAAATGCCCTACAATATCCATTACTTCGCCTACAATGTAAAGGTTAGGATATTTATTTGCTTGCATAGTTTTAGGGTTTAGCTGCGTGGTAAGAATACCATTTTTTGCGGCTTCTGCTTTTTCTAGTGGTGCAAGTTTAAATTCAGAAATATTACATTTATTAATAGATTCTTGTAGGCGTAGCCTATCTTTTTTTGATAGTTCAGCAACTTTTCTATTATCTAATTCTTCTGGGATAAGGGCAAACATAAGCCTATCGGGCATAAATTTGGAGATGAGGTTTTTTACAAGTAATTTGCCGTTTGCATTATCGTGACAAAGATCGATAATATCGTTATTTGGCATAAAGTCTATGATGAAAGAGTTATTTTCTTTTTCTTTATAGTAGCAGGAGAGCAATAAAATTGCGGGGCCAGATAAGCCTGTATGAGTAAATAGAAGCGGACGAATAATTTTTTTATTATTTACTTCAATCCCTACGTCAATTGATATTCCAGCAAGTCTTGCTAGGGGTGAAGAACTTGGAAGAATAAAAGGGGTAAGAGCAGGCACAAAATTTTTATATTCTAAGCTTAAATCTCTTGCTAAGTCTAAACCAATATCGCTTGCGTTTAGCTGAGGGTATGCTGAAGAACCAGTTGCTAGAATAATATTTTTAGCTTTGTATAGCCCTTTTGAAGTATTTACATGGTATATATTATTGATATATTCAATAGCTTGAATTTGGCAATTGTATTCAATTGGCAGAACGTAGGTTAGCCTATCTCTAATTTTCCAAGCAGGAATAAGGGAAAAAACTTGACCAAAGTCGCGTTCTTCAAGCGGAATTTGTAAATTTTCGTAAAGTTCTATAGCTTTTTTAAATGGAAATTGCTGTAAGGCATAAGTAGTAAAACTAGAATCTTGCCCAACATAATTTTCAGTAGATATATTGGTATTGGTTAGGTTACCATAACCGCCGCCAGCAACTGTTAGCTTTCTACCTGGTTCATCATTTCCTTCTAAAATAAGAAAGGAATTATGCTTTGCTTTTTGCAGAAGATAGCCTGCGTGCAAACCTGCAACACCAGCCCCTAAAATAAGTATATCGACTGTATTATTTGAAGTTGAATTTTTCAATTAGGCGTACCTTTTCCTCATAATTTCTATTATTTTTTCTATTCTTTTTTCCCAAGAGTGTTCTGCTAATACTCTTTTTCTGCCCTGTTCTACAATCTTTAATCTTTCATTTTCATGTTTAAGATAATAAGAGATTAATTCAGGTATTTCATCTAGTTCTTTGTATGAAATAATATCTTTACCACTTTGCATTAAGTCGTCCATTTGTTCACGCCAATCTGTAATAACAAAGGCATTAGAGGCAGGAACATCAAACACACGCTGATTTATTGCATTCTTCATTTGCTTTGAAGTTGAATTGAAATTGATTTTAGAATGTGTATAAAATTGCGGTAAATGGTCGTAATAAGAAAGTGCATCTATGTAATTTATATTAAATTTTGAAGTTGCAAAAACATTTTTCCAATTATCATCGCCCACAATTGTTGGGCTAAATTCAAGTATTTTCTCAACGCAGTTATGACGATAAATTCTTGTGGCATTCCACGTAATTAAAGCTTCAAAGGCTAGCCTTTTTTCTAAACTATCAAGGTTTAGGTAGTGCTGAAATAAATGAGAGTATTCACTTTCAATAAATTCACGCACTGAATGAATTGGCGACAATGCAAAATTTTTAGCAATATCATTATGTGCTTCTTTCAATTCCTTTGGTGGATTTGAAAACTCAAGACGTGAAGCAACTTTTTTTACCATTGAATTACCAACAAAGGAAACATTACTCTCCCAATTTTCAGGGTAATTCTTTTCTTTATTTCTTGGGTGGAAGCGTTCAGTATCTGTGCCAAGTGGCAAATAATATGAATGAGTATAACCAGCAGCTTTAAGCGAGGGAATATTATCTGCATCGTAGGTAAAAATTGTAAGCCAATCGCCCGCAAGATTTTTATGTTCATGCAAAACTAAATGTGGGTTATCTAAAAACCATGAAATAAGCGGAAGTTCAAGCCTATCTAATAAATCTGTAAGAATACCGCTAGAATCTATTCCTAAATGATTAAGTGTAAATATTGCATCTGGCTGAATTTGTATAATATTTTCTAATAAAATTGAAATAAATTCTTCTTTACCTAGTTCATCGTCTTCTAAAATAAGTAGCTTTGATTTTACGCCTAGCCTATCGCATGCTGAAACTAATTCCCCCATAAGAAAATATTTACTTGCTATAAATAGGAAAGTTGTTTCTTTTGCTTGAAAGCGTTTTTTACGAGCTTTAGCCCAGAAATCGAACTTCAAAGAGGCAGTTAAATTATTTTGAATTTCTTTATAATAATCGCTATCAATGCGTAGATATTGAGAGTTAACTAAAGGGAAAAAAGCAAGATGATTATTCTTTGCTTGCCAATGCGTTAATTGGCGTAAGGCTTCAATTGCATTACTTTCTTTAATATGCAACACACGAGGATTATTTAGAATTTCATTTCTTATTTCGTCTAATTCAGATGCATACAAAAAATCTTCTTTATCAACAATTGCTATACATGTATTTTTTTCTTTAGTAGAATCTAAAAATTCTTTAATTGCATAGCCTACACCAAAGCCAATAAAAACAGGTAGAATATCATCTTTATTGCGTGTTTCATATTGCTTTATTAGACTTTTTTCACGCGATAAGCCAGAAGCACCAAGCATTAGAAAACTTCTATTATTAGTAGTAATTTCTATATCTATACTATTGCATTTTTCATCAAAAAAGAATGTAGCATCTACTCTATTTTGCATATATTCCTCTTATTTATAAGGAAACTTCACGAATTGCAGAAACAAGGCTTACCACCTTAATTCCTTTAACTTCACCTGTGAAACCGAGTTTTTCTTCTGTAGTAGCTTTAACATTAATCTTTTCAATTGGCAAAGATAATAAATGAGCTAAGGTTTTACGCATTTGCTGTGTATAGGCAGATATTTTTGGTTCTTGAGCAATTACAGTAATATCTATATGTGTTAGGCTTATAGGGTGCTTTGCTAGCAAAGTAAGGGTTTTATCAAGCATAATTGCAGAAGAAATATTATCGTACTGACTCTCCGTATCAGGGAAGAGTTTGCCAATATCCCCATCGCCAATAAGCGAAAGTAAAGCATCAATAAGTGAATGAAGCAAAGTATCGCCATCGGAATGAGCTTTTATACAAATTTTAGTTTGAATAGGTATAGTAGCTAGTTTAAAAGGGCGTGCTTTTGCACTATTTTCATCAATATAGGCATGAACATCATAACCATAGGCGGTTATGGGTTCAAATATACTTTGATTTTTCAAAAGTTCTAAATCCTCTTTTTTTGTAATTTTTATATTACTTACTTCGCCCTCAATACAAGCAACTTTTTTTCCATACATTTCAAGTAAAGAAGCATCATCAGTTACACTATGCGAGTTTATAAATTCAGAATATGCACTTAGCAAAGTTTCTTTTATAAAAACTTGCGGAGTTTGAACTGCTTTTAGTGTGCTTCTATCTAAAGTTTCGCTAACTATATCGCTTTCAACTTTTTTTATAGTATCAGTAACTTCTATAGCAGGAATTACGCCTGAAAACTCTTTATTATCTATAAGATATTGAATTGATTTTGTAACTAAACTTGTGCTTACAAAAGGGCGAGCCGTATCATGTATAGCTACCATTTCACATTCTTTAGGCAATAATTGCAAGCCATTATTTACACTATCTTGCCTTCTTTCACCACCTGTAGTTACATAAAAGGGTACAGAAATTTCTTTAGATAATTCTTGTAATTGCTCTTTAGCAAGTTCAAGTGTATCTTTATGAAAAACAAGAATAATGCCATTAATTAAAGGTGATTGCATAAATATTTCTACACTATGCCACCACAAGGGTTTACCCTTATATGGGTAAAACTGCTTTGGTAGATTCTCTAAGATATCATTTTGCATATTCGCAGAATTTTTATGTATTCTTGTGCCTAAACCTGCGGCAAGAAGTATTGCGTAATTCATATATTTTTTCAATTTATGTTTATAATTATTCAGATAACCAGTTTTTAGATCTTTCAATTGCCTTATGCCAATTATGCCTTAGAACTTGGCGTTCATCTTCACTTAGGCGAGGTTCAAAGCATCTATCTAGTTTCCAGCGTGCTGTCATATCGCTTTTATCTTTCCAAAATTCCATAGCCAAACCTGCAAAGCATGCAGCACCTAGTGCTGTAGTTTCTGTAATAGTTGGGCGTTCAACTGGTACACCTAAAATATCAGCTTGAAATTGCATAAGCATATTATTTCTTGAAGCACCACCGTCGGCTCGTAATTGAGTAATGTTTAGCCCAGAATCTGCTTGCATACTTTCCATAATATCAAAAGTTTGCATTGCAATTGCTTCTAAAGCAGCCCTAGCAATATGAGCTTTAGTTACACCGCGATTAAGCCCTACCATTAGCCCCCTAGCGTAAGAATCCCAGTAAGGGGCACCAAGCCCAACGAAGGCAGGCACAAAGTATACTCCGCCATTATCTGGTACAGAAGCTGCTAAAGCTTCCACCTCGGAGGCTGATTGTATAATTTGCAAGCCATCACGTAACCACTGAATTGTAGCACCGCCCATAAAAACGGAGCCTTCTAATGCATAGCGAATATGCCCATCTCTTTGCCAAGCAACAGTAGTAAGCAAATTATGTTTACTTTTTTTAGCTTCATCACCCGTATGCATAAGCATAAAACAGCCAGTGCCATAAGTATTTTTTGCCATACCTTTTTCTAAGCACGCATTACCGAAAGTAGCCGCCTGCTGATCGCCCGCAATACCTGCAATTGGTATTATATGCCCCATAAATTCAGCATGCACTTCTGCCGCTTTTCCTGAGGAAGGTACAATTTCAGGCAACATTGATTTTGGAATATTAAAAATTTCTAATAAATCATTATCCCAATCAAGTGTATGTATATTAAATAAAAGAGTACGTGAAGCATTAGAGGGGTCAGTTACATAGCTTTGGCCTTTTGAAAAATTCCAAATAAGCCAAGTGTCAACCGTACCAAAAAGTAAATCGCCTTTTTCTGCTTTTTCCCTTGCTCCAGCAACATTATCTAGTATCCACTGAATTTTAGTTGCTGAAAAATATGAATCTACAACTAAACCAGTTTTGTCTTGCACAATTTTAGCTTTATCAGTAGCGTTAATTTGCTCGCATATACTTGCTGTACGCCTATCTTGCCAAACTATAGCATTATAAACAGGCATGCCTGTTTTCTTATCCCAAACTATTGTAGTTTCACGCTGATTAGTAATACCAATAGCACACACTTCATAACCACGAATATTAGACTCTTGCAAGCATTGTAAAGCTACTTGCAATTGAGAATCAAAAATTTCATTAGGGTCATGCTCTACATAGCCAGATTGCGGAAAAATTTGTCTAAACTCTTTTTGAGCAATATGAACTATTCGCATATCGCTATCAAAAAGAATTGCACGTGAAGAAGTTGTACCTTGGTCTAAAGCTAAGATATATTTTTGCATATTTTTCTCAAATATATTTTGATTTTTTAATCATAAACAAAAAGTATTCAAAATACTTTTCATACTACAATACTAAACACAAATAATTATTTTTTGCGTAAATTTGTTACGCTTTGCCCGCCAATACCCCAATTATCAGTTTCAACTTCTTCAATTACAACAAAAGTTGAAGCAGGGTTTTTATCAAGAACATTAACTAATAAATCTGTAACACCGCTTATTAAAGCTTCTTTTTGCTGTGCAGTTGCACCCTCTTTCGTTATTTTTATATTAACATAAGGCATAAGCTTT
>CAYJFV010000060.1:0-9179 GCA_964369275.1 uncultured Desulfovibrionaceae bacterium | reverse complement strand
TTAGGGATTCTAAAGGGACTTAGTTCCTTTAGCCCTCGGAGAGAAAAAAAGAAAATTTATATAATAGCACAACTAGGAATAATGCTTTGCACCTAATACTATTTTTAGTAAAGGCAAATCACGAGTAAAATACTTGCCAATATTTATTTACAAAATGTACGTTATTTGTTATTTTTTGTTTAAATTGTGCAAGCACAACAAGGATATACTTTTCCCGACTTTGAACAACTATATAAAAATTCACTTATGGATTTATTAACTGCATTGTATAATTAGCAAAAATGGAGGGAAATATGGCGTACTCAGATAAACACACTTTTACAGCACTAGGACTTATTACTTTAGCTTCTGCTCTACTTTTCATGCATGAGTTAGCTTATTGGACTGATTGGTTAAACGACATTAAAGCGGGTAAAGGCATGCTTTGGCTTGTACGTTTAATCTGTGTATTTTTTTCTTCTATAGGAATTAAAATTCTTATTAAAGATGCTGAAAATTCTGAAAGCAAAATAATTAAATTTCTTTTTAAAACAGGCATAAATATAAGTGCCATGTTGCTCGGTTTTGCATGGGCTTTGCTTGTAGTTGCTTTTGTAGGTGTGTTTAGCCTGCACACACTTATACTTGAGGGTGTTGGCGGAGCATGCTTATTAATAGTAATACTTTATTTTATAGGTAAAAAAGCTCATAAAGTAAAAGCATAAACTTACTTCACATATTTACACAATCAAAAAGGAGGTGATAGCCACCTCCTTTTTTTAACCTTTTTATAACTTTTTGCCTATTATGAGCGTATGAATTTTTCTGCTTCTAATGCGGCTATTGTACCATCAGCCATAGCTGTAGTAATTTGACGATATTTTTTTACTGTAACATCACCAGCGGCAAATACACCAGGAATTTTTGTATGCATAAGTTCATTAGCAAGGAGGTAGCCTTTTTCCATATCAAGCTTACCTTCAAAAATTTCTGTTAGTGGTTTTTGCCCAATAAATACAAATATTCCATCTATTTCTTCTTCAATGCTTATTCCTGTTTCAGAATTTTCTAAGAATACTTTTGCTTTACCGTTGTCTAACTCTTCTAAGTTAGCAATTTTTGTACTTGTGCTTACCTTTACTTTTCCTGTTGCTTTAGCCGCATCTTGTGTTGCTTTAGCTGCAACACATTCAGGGAAAATTTCAAGAATATGAACAGAGTTAACACCTAAATCACATAAGAATAATGTTTCATCAAAGCCGGCATTACCGCCACCAACAACTATAACATCTTTTCCTTTATACGCTGTACCATCACAAATTGCACAATAGTGTATATTTGCCCATTCACTATCTACAGGAAGCGGAATTGGTTTTCTGCCTGTAGCTACTATCATAGCTTTAGCACCATACACATCGCCCATTGAAGTAGTTGCGGTTTTAAGTTCGCCCTCTAAATCAACAGCTTCAACTTCATCTATTTCAACTATTGTTACACCAAGTGATTCTACATGATCACGCGATTTTTCCATAAGTTCAATACCATGAATTGTTTTATACGATGGCACATTTTCTACTGTATGCGTCCAATTAACTAAACCACCGCATACTTCTTTTTCAAGAATACAAACTGAAAGGTTTGCTCGTGCGGCATAAATTGCAGCTGTCATGCCTGTTATGCCACCACCTACTATGAGTAAATCAAATTTTTCCATAGTTTCACCTATGCTTTTGCGTAGAAGTCTACTAATTCATGTGGCTTCATTACACCAACATGTATAGCTTTTTTTTCGCCGCCTTTAATTACAATTATAGTTGGGACTCTATCTGCACCAAATTTTTCTAATAAAGGAGCATCTAGTTCACTATCAATCGAAGCTATATTAATGCTTGAATCTTGCTCGCTTACTTTCGCTAGTACCTTACCCATAACTTTACACATTGGACATAAAGTTTTATGGAAGATAATAACACCGTCATTATTTGCTACATAGTCATCAACATCAGCCGCAGTAAGATTTTTAATTCCTTCTAACATAATAATACTCCTTATTTTATCGCATTGAAACAGCTTTTCTGAATATAAGTTCACCATGATTTTCTTCTTCTACATGCTTGAAGTCTTTTATTACTTCTTTGCCTCGAAGAAGAACATGCTTAGCAAAACCTTGCAAAGTCATGCCCTCATATGGGCTATAGTCACTACTGTCGTGTAATGCATTTTTTGAAATTGTTCTTGTATGGTTGGGGTCAAAAATTACTATATCGGCATCTGTTCCTGCCTCAATTCTACCCTTTGACCTTAAACCTGCAATTCTAGTTACATGTGTTGCTGTAATTTCAACCATTTTATTTATTGAAATTTTCCCAGTAGCAACACCAAAAGTATATAAAAGCGGAAGCCTTAGCTCTACACTTGGAATACCTACTGGAACATTAAAGATATCTTCCTGAAATGATACTTTTTTGGCTAGATGTGTTCCATTATGTTTAGAAACTATACAATGTATAAGCCCACTATTTATAGCTTTCCACAAGGCGTCAACATCGGCAGATTTTCTAAGCGGCGGGTGTACACAATATTTATAGGTTTCTTCATCGTAATTTTTATCTGACAAGTATTTATCATCTGTAAATACAAGATGATGCAGGCTTGCAAGCATTGTTATTGGCAAGCCTTCATGCACTTGCTTATGCAAAAGTTCAACAACTTCTTTAGTTGACACACTATCAATAGCAAATGTGAAACCGCCTGCTCTTGCAAGGTTAGATATACGAATAAATGCTTCACTTTCTGCCCACGCTGGCCTAGAAGTAGCAAGAGCATAAGGCGTTGTGCGTTTCTTTATTTTGTGCAAGTCTTCAAAAATTGAAATAGGTGCTTCACTTTCTGCTTCAATAAAAACTGTAGCTCCATAAGGAGTTGAAAGCCTTAATAAATCTAAACAATCTTTATCATTTATAGGGTTTTTCTCGTTTGATTTGAATATGTATGATGGAAAACCACCAGTAATACGCTGTTCAATTACTTTATCATCAAGCACTTCATTATAGCTTTGGTGAAAAGAATAGTCACAGTATGAGTTTGATTTCATCAGTTCCATATATTGTTTTAAGCTTTCACCAGAAGTATTTGCAATAGTTTGAACTTCTTCAACAACTGTTGTTGTACCACCATATAATGCAGCAAGAGAATTTTGTTTGAACGCTTGGGCAGAAAAGTTGCCATTTTCATCGCTTGCAAGTTGTGTATGCATATCTACACTGCCAGGCAGAATATAGCAGCCTTTCGCATCTATAATATATGCATTATCTTTGTTAATATTTTCTGCAATTTCAGTTATAACATTATCTTCTATTGCAATATCAACAAGAGAAGACTTATCATGAGCGACCAAGGTACCATTTGTAATAATTGTTTTCATGCTTAGCCCTTATTACTATCACACGCGTTATGTGAAATTTTTTTAGTCAATAATTCTATAAATTGTTCAGTAGTTATTTCAGCACCAATTTTGTATCGCCAACAATGTTCATCAATTTCAACAACTGGTGTAGTTCCTGCTAACCCCATTCTATTTAATAAAGGAGGCTCGCTTTGACATTCAATTTCTGCTTTCATTGAAAGAGCTTGTAAAGCCCTTGATAGATTAGCTTGAATATTCTGCAAACGTGGGGCATTTTCATCCCATAAAGTAATTTTTATCATAATGCACCTCGTTTATTTAGAAGAACTTATTATAAATATCATATATGTTATAATTTGATATTTGCAAAACGTGTGCCAAAAAAAAGCATATAATTTCTTATAGTTAGAAAAATATAATAGGCATAAGTTTTTACAAAATATTACTTACCGTCTATATGAAGCATTATAACATTCTAAAATTACTAGCTATTCACGCTTTCGTGAAAAAATTATATTTTATATTTATTTCACACTTTACATAAACTCCTTTATAGCAAGGCTATGTAGGTCAGTAAAAAAGCCATTGAAAATTCAATGGCTTTAAGTTTTTTTATTTTTGAATAGTTTTACTTATTCAAAGTCAGGTGTACATTCTAAAGTTAAGTCATTTGGTACTACAAGTACAGGTACACGAGTTTTATTTATAACATCTTTTGAACTGTTTTGACTAAAGAAACCTGTAACGCCTTTAGTGGCATAGCTACCCATTACAACTAAATCGGCACAGTATTCTTCTACAAGTTCAATAATGTCATCAGAAATATTTTTAGCAGACATTTCTTTTCTAACTTCAACACCTTCTAAATAATCTTGTGCAAATTTATCAAGAAAAGCAAGAGCTTTAGCTTTCTCATCTTGTAAGACAGCTTCTTCACCACCATGAATTTTAGCTAAGTCAAACAAATTATCTACACGCGGAATAGAATGGAATAGAATAACTTTAGCCTTATTTGAAAGAGCCAATTCTCTTGCATAAAACCCAACATCGTCAATATTTTCCACAAGATTCACAGCACAAAGAATAGTTGTAAACGTAGACATAGTAAGACTCCTTTACTCAAAGTATCATTTTTAATAAATTTCAATATAATATTACAATTCATTACATAAAGTGTAATTTATAATATTTTTCACAAGGTTGTCAAGTTACAATTGTATTTTTATAACCTTAGAGTTGATTTTAATTTAAATTTTTACTTGCTTAAGTGTATTATTATCGTTACTTTTAACTTGTTAATTTCTAATAAATTAATAAGTTAGCACTAAAGATTATTTATAGTATGTCGATTAGGTTTTTATCAATACTCACTCCCTGGAGGCACTAGATGAAATTGCTACAAAAAATCATGCTTCCACTCTTGCTACTAATTATTATTGCAATGGGTGGATTAAGCTTTATGAGCTATTCAAATACAGCCAAATCGCTCACTGAAGCTTCAATTAACACGATGAAAGTCACTACTGTTACATTACAGCGCATGCTTGACTACGTGATTGAATCCACAGAAGATTTTGTTGAATTAACCGCGGCTGACTCTCATGTTACTGACTTTGTAATGCTTGATAATCCAGCACAAGCTGAAAAAAATGCAATAAATGCATGGCTATTAGAGCATAAAGACGATTTACCTATGATGCAAGGTTTCAACCTTGTTAATGATAGAGGTATTGTTGTTGCATCTTCAAATGCAAGTGCTGTTGGCACTGATCTTAGTTTTAGAGTTTATATTCAATCTGCTTTAACTGGTGCAATACCAGAAGCACGCCCACGTTTATCATCAATTACAAATGAAGTATTAATGGCAGTTGCAATACCAATTAAAGATGAAAGTGGTAAAGTTTTAGGTGTGTTAAGTGGTGACGTTTCCTTTGCTAAAATTTATGAAACTGTTTTTGCTGGCATAACTGTTGGCGAATATGGATATGCATTTGCAATTGACGATCAAGGTTTAATTGTACTTGATGCAAACAAAGATTACTTATTAAACCCTAGTCTTGAAGTTACCTCAACATTCAAAGAATTTGCTTCACGCCCTGATGGTGTAGCAACATATACAAACGTAGCTGGTAACCCCGTTATTGCTTATCACACAAAAATGAAAAGCAATAATATGACTATTATTGCAAGAGCTGAAAACCAAGATATTTTTTCAGACCTACGTCGATTAGGCGATTTAGCTTTTTATGCAACAATCATTTCTGTTATTTTATCAGGTATTGTAATATTCCTTATTATCCGCCCAGTTGTAGCTGCAGTTGCTAAAGGTGCTAACTTTGCAGAAGCTGTTGCACGCGGTAATTTAGATGCAAAACTTGAGATTAAACGTAAAGACGAAATTGGTGTTCTTGCAAGTGCTTTACGCTCAATTCCTGAATCATTAAATCAAATCATTACCGAATATAGCGATATAAAAACTAAATTACGTGATGGTGAAATTTCTGTTCAAGGCGATAGCACTAAATTTCAAGGTGCTTTTGCAAACTTAGTTGATGGCACAAATGCAACCTTAAAACAATACCAAAACATCCTGAATGTATTAACTGCACCAGTAGTTGTTTTAGATAAAAACCTTAGAATTTCTTACCTAAACGAAACAGGACAAAAAGTTGCTGGTACAAATTATCAATTAAGAACCTGTAAAGAAGTTATGAACCGTGACGATTCTGATACTCCTGGTGATGCTCTAAATAAAGCTGTAGCAACTCTACGCCCTGCAACTGCTGAAACAGTTGCAAGACCAGCAGGTAAAGTTTTAGACATCTCTTATACTGCTATTCCATTTACCGATGACCAAGGTAAACTTGCATGTGTATTACAACTTATTACAGACTTAACAGATATTAAAAATACACAAAGAACTATTATTGAAGTTGCTAATGAAACTCAAAATATTTCTGAACGTATTGCAACAGCCTCACGCGAATTATCAGCTCAAGTTGATGAAGTAGCAAATGGTGCTCAAGTACAACGTGATCGTGTAACAAGCACAGCAACTGCAATGGAAGAAATGAATTCAACCGTTCTTGAAGTTGCAAGTAATGCTGGCGAAGCAAATGCACAATCTAGCGATGTACGCGATAAAGCAACCGAAGGTACTGACTTAGTAAACCAAGTTGTAGTTGCAATTAGAAGTGTAAATGATGTGGCATTAGAGCTTGAAAAGAATATGCAACAACTTGGTACACAAGCTGAAAATATTGGTAGCGTTATGGACGTAATTTCAGATATTGCAGACCAAACTAACCTTCTTGCTCTAAACGCGGCTATTGAAGCAGCAAGAGCTGGTGAAGCAGGGCGTGGATTTGCTGTTGTAGCAGATGAAGTACGTAAACTTGCTGAAAAAACAATGACAGCAACTACTGAAGTTGGCGATAGCATTAGAGGTATTCAAGAAACAACAAAAATGAATATTAGCCGCGTTACCGAAAGTACAAACTTTGCTGGTAAAGCTAATGAACTTGCAGTTGTTTCAGGAAATGCTTTATCCGAAATTCTTTCACTTGCTAATACAAACTCGCTACTTATTTCAGGTATTGCAACTGCTGCGGAAGAGCAATCAGCAACATCTGAAGAGATTAACCGCTCTATCGATGAAATCAACCATATTGCAGAATCTACTGCAACTGGTATGTTCCAAGCGACAGAAGCGGTGCGTGAACTTTCTGATATGGCAATGGAACTACAAGCTTTATTAGAAAAACTAAAATCATAATTAATAGCAATTTCATCTAAGTAATAATAAAAAAGTGCTATGCGTAAAAACGCATAGCACTTTTTTAGTTATCCTACTCTATTTTATCGCCTTTGCTTATGATTATTGCCTAAACCTAAATAATACCATAAAAAATATTTACTAGTTTTTTTGAATTTTGCATGACCTTATGCTTTATTGTTTTTTGGTAAGCAAAATACCTGCACAAAAAGCTGTTAGCGGGGCAACGCTTACAAGCCCAAAACTACCTACAATAGTATCTAAAATTTCACTTGCAACAAATTTATAGTTCAAAATATTATCTATTGGTGTGCCTTGTGCCATAAATACCATAAGTAAAGAAATATAGCCCCCTGAATAGGCTAAAAGTAGGGTTGTTGTCATAGTACCCATTGTAGCACGTCCAACATTCATACCGCTTTGTATAGCTTCTTTAGCACTAATATCTGGCTTTTTATCAATTACTTCTTTTACGGCAGAAGTAATATCTACTGCAATATCCATTACCGCACCTGAAGAGCCTATAAAAATGCTTGCAATAAATAATCTTTTCAAATCTAAATTAGGAAATCCACTATATAATAAAGATTGTGAACCTTGTAAAATTGCCCCTTCAAGCATGAATAAGTCGGTAAAAATTAGTGCCATTACCATTGTTACAAAAGAGCCAGTTAATGAACCTATTGTTGCACTTAACATCATTTTATCATAGCCATATACAAGAGAAATAATAATTATAGTTAAAATAGCTGTAATAATAAAGCCCATAACCACAGGGTCATACCCACTTAAACAGCCTGGAATAAGAATTTTCCATATAGCTAAAATTGTAATAGCAAAAGATATCATTGAGCGAAGCCCAGTTTTACCCGCTACAAGTACAAGAAATAATGCAAATAAGCCAACTAATACTATTTCTATTCCAATTCTTTCATGGTCTACCATAGAAACCATTGTTATTGCATCAGGTGTATAACTTATTAATACTAAAGCTTCATCGCCAGCTTTATAAATTTTATCGCTTTCAACACTACCTGTAAGCATGTTGTAACCCTCTACTACTTGCCCTTTAAATTTACCATCTAAAAGTTCAAGTGTGCAAGTTTGGTCACCACGCGATACTATACCTACTGTGATTATATTATCATCAAAAGTTTCTAAAACTTTTGCAACGGCTCTTTCTCTATCTTTATAAATTACGGCATCTTCATAGCCTGTTGGCATTACAAATAGAATTGATAAAATAATAAAACTTACAATTACTGCTGCATTATTCTTTAAAAAAATTTTCATTTAAGTATCCTAAAAAATAGCTTACACCGCCAGTATAGTCGTTTCGGCTAGACGACTATACCAACGGTGCGAATCAAGGAAGAGACAATATGACTTTTTAGTTTCTAAGCTATTTTACTTCAAGTAAACCAGCAAGAGAGTTATATATATCAGTATTATCGTAGAAACCTTCAAACATTGATGAACCTACACCTTGTGCAAATGTACCAACAGTTGTGCCAGTGTGTGAGAATGATGTAAAGTCTACGCCTGATTTATTGTTTAGAATTTGAAGAATAGTTACTGCTAATGGTTCGTATCCGCCATAAATTGCGGCATGTTCATTTTCATCAATTTCACGACCGTTTACAGATACTTCGTATGCTTGTTGAATTTTATCTAATTCGTAATCAGTAAGCATAAGTTGTTTATTTGTAACATTTTTATCAGTTGGAAGTGATAAACCAAAGAATTTACGTGCATCAGCCATTACATTGTTGAAAGAAGTTTTATTTGCTTTATAAGTTGCAACTTTTTCTTCAAACATATCATAAGAACCTTGTTGACCTTGTAGCTGAGCTAAGAAAGTATCGTATGCTGTACCTGCATAACCAATTGTTAAACCACCTGTTTCATGGTCGCCTGTAACAACGATTAATGTATCTTCTGGGTGTTTTTTGTAAAATTCAATAGCTTCTTTGATTGCGTTATCAAAAGCAATAGTATCATAAATTGAAGCATTTGCAT
>CAYJFV010000059.1:8957-9180 GCA_964369275.1 uncultured Desulfovibrionaceae bacterium | reverse complement strand
GCAGAATAGGCAGAAAGAATAACTGTTTCAGGTGTATCGTCAATAATTAAATCAACGCCAGTTGCCGCTTCAATAGCACGAATATTACGGCCTTCACGCCCAATAATACGCCCTTTCATATCTTCACTAGGAAGTGTTACTGCGGTAACTGTTTGTTCACCAACATAATCGCCTGCATAGCGTTGTATGGTAGAAGCTAAAATTTCTTTTGCTTTTCTATCGG
>CAYJFV010000059.1:0-8947 GCA_964369275.1 uncultured Desulfovibrionaceae bacterium | reverse complement strand
CAGCTTCATGGCGAGTTTTATTTTCAATTTCTTTAAAAAGTTGCTCGCGTGCTTCTTCTTTAGTAAGAGAAGCAATTTGCTGTAACCTGTCGTGTTGTTGCTTTATTTCGCTTTCAATAAGTTCGCTTTGTTCTTCAAGGTGACGCTCTAACTTAACAAGCTCTTTTTCGGTAGAAATAACTTCAAGTTCTCTAGCATTTACTTTATCAATTTTTTCTTCAAGCTTTTCAGTTTGAACTTGAATATGCTTTTCTTTTGATTTTATTTCTTTTTCGCGTTCTCTATTTTCGTTTTCAATTTCTTTTTTTAGGTCGTATGCCTCATTTTGACCCTGCAAAAGAATTTCTTTCTTCTGTGCTTGTGCTTCTTTTCTGGCTTCATTAATAATTCTTTTCGCTAATCCGTTGGCATCGCCAATACGTCTTGAAGTCATAAAGTGGTTGAGCACAAAGCCCAAAATTGCCCCAATTATTGTTGCACATGCAACCATTGAGGTGGTGATAAAAAGATTCATGGCCATAAACTCCTTGTATGTGAAGGCAATTTTTAAGTTGCCGTTAAAATGTCCGTAAAAGCCAATGGCTTTTAGGTTCAAAAAAAGGTTTCCCTTCAAAAAAAAGGAAACCAATACAAATTTGTTATGGACTTGTAAGAACCCGAAGTGTCGTTGTTGTGGCATATAACAGACCTAGTTAACTAGGTCGGGCACCTTGGCTCTGCTTTAGGCTCTTCGGTAAACGAATATGCACACCACAGACACGCTCGACACCCTTAATAATGCTTGTGAGGTCGAAACATGCCTACAACTCACGGGCACTTCAGGACTTAAATAAAATATAACATAAAAGTTGAAAAAGGCAAGCACTAAATTAATGTTTTAAAGTATCATAATGTTTTAAACCGTTACAATAAAATTAATTAGCTAGTTAAAGACTAACTGGAGGTTCCAGCGTGACACAAAACAAACACAGTGTTTATTTTTTGATGTTTTTACTTAGCAATAAGCATGTCTAAGTGTTCTATCATTTTAGCCAGACGAGCATTATTATCTACCTCGTCTTCTTTAATTTTTTCTTCATACTTGTTATGTTCTTTTTGCAATTCTAATAAGTCGCCTGCAAGTCCCAAAGCAAGAAGCACTATAAGGCTCTCCCTGCTCATTTGATTTCCTTTTTGCTGTAGACCACGATATTTTTCTTCAACAAATTCTATCGCTTCTTGAACTTTTTCTGCACTAGCTTCTGATTTAAACTTTACCTGAATACCACAAAGGAAAGTTGAGTAAGAATTTATGCTCATACGATACCTTTACTGCCTATATTGAAGAGGCATTTTTTTGTGTTAGTCGTTCTTGAACGGTGCTTAGAAGTGCGTCAATACGTGACAAAACTTCTTGTTTTTCTGCTTCATCTAGGGATAAAGCTGAATTGTTTTCACCATTTTGTTCCAAAACCGATAAAGACTCCGTACTTTGAGTACGAAGTTTTTCATTTTCTGCACGCAAAACGTGCAGTTCATTAGCTAAAGCATCAATACTATTTTCAAGTTTGTCTATCAGTTTCATGCAAATTAATATAGTATTACTTTATAAAAATTGCAAGCGTATTTCTTCTAAAATTATCATTTAAAATAGAAAAATTGCTATTTTAAAATATTTTAATTTATAAAAAAGTTAAAAGTGTAACTTTAAAAATCAAAATACAAAGTTTTTGTGTAAAAATTATGAATAAAATTTATAAAAAAGGCTATTTGAAGCTTGACAGTTTTGTAAAATAGCGTGAAACTAAAACCAGTATAGAAAAAGAAAATGGAGTGCGATTATGATTTTCCAACCAGAACTTGAAACAATGCCTCGTGAAGAACTTGAAGCATTACAATTGAAACGTCTACAAAATCAACTAGCTAGAGTGTATGCTAATGTTCCATTTTATCGCGATGCTTTTGATAAGGCAGGAATAAAGCCACAAGATATTCGCTCTTTAGAAGATATAGCTAAGCTTCCCTTTACTGGTAAGCAAGATTTGCGTGACAATTATCCTTACGGTATGTTTGCAGTGCCGCGTGAAGCAATTGTGCGTTTACACGCCTCTAGTGGTACAACTGGTAAGGCAACCGTTGTTGGTTATACAAAAAGAGATATTGAAAACTGGGCTAGTATGATAGCACGTTGTCTTGGAATGGCTGGCGTTATTCAAGACGATATAGTACATAATGCTTTTGGTTATGGCTTGTTTACTGGTGGACTTGGTATGCACCATGGTTGTGAAAAGTTTGGGGCTACTGTTGTTCCAATGTCTGGCGGTGCCACAAAAAGACAAATTCAAATTTTGCAAGATTTTGGTGCAAATGTTATTTGCTGTACTCCATCTTACGGGCAGTATTTGTATGAAGCTATGCAAGAAATGGGGCTTTCAAAAGACGATTTTCAGCTTCGTGTAGGTATTTTTGGTGCTGAACCATGGACTGAGGCTATGCGTAAAGATATGCAGGAAAAACTAGGCATTAAAGCTGTTGATATTTATGGTTTATCTGAAATCATGGGGCCTGGTGTTGCTATGGAATGTCACCACATGCAAAATGGTATGCACGTAATGGAAGATCATTTCTATGTAGAAACTATTGACCCGCAAACTGGCGAAGTTTTACCACGCGGTTCTTTAGGTGAGCTTGTAATTACAACTCTTACAAAAGAGGGTATTCCTCTTATTCGTTACCGTACACGCGATTTAACTTCTATTGATACAACACCTTGTACATGTGGGCGTACTTTCCATAAGCTAAAACGCTTCCAAGGCCGTAGTGATGATATGCTTATTATTCGTGGTGTTAACGTATATCCACAACATATTGAAGCAATTATTCTTGAAGCTGAGGGTACAACACCGAACTATCAGCTTGTAATTACACGCGATGGTAGTTTAGATAACCTTGAAGTTCAGGTTGAAGTTGATGAAGAAAACTTCTCAGATGAAGTTCGTAAACTACAAAAAATTGAAAGTGGTATACAAAAATCAATTAAAGAATTCCTTGGTGTAACTGCTAAAGTTCGTCTTGTTGAGCCAAAATCTATTACTCGTTATGAAACAGGTAAAGCGGTTCGAGTTCTTGATAAGCGTAACTTGAAATAATTATTAATAGAACAAATAAAAATACTATAGCGAATTAGCAAAAAAGCTAATTCGCTAAGACTTTATAAAAGGTATTAGGATTTTAATATGTCGTTTCCAATATACAGAGCTGAAATGCAGTATCATTGTCTTGGCTGTGATGGGTATTTTTCAATTGATGAACTTTTATACACTTGCCCAACGTGCGGAAGTGTTCTTTTGCTTGATAATATGCAAGAAGATGAATTGAAAAAACATTCAGGTAAAAAATGGCGTGAAATTTTCGATACGCGTAAAATGTCTAAAGAAACTGCACTAAAAGGTATTTTTCGCTTTTATGAATTAATGGCACCTGTGCTTGAGGCACAAGACATAGTATATCTTGGTGAGGGGCATACCCCAATTGTAGATGCTTCAAATCATCTTTGTAATGAACTTGGTGTAAAGTTTGCTTTCAAAAATGAAGGGCAAAATCCATCAGCTTCATTTAAAGACAGAGGCATGGCAGGGGCGTATTCTTACTTAAAGTCTTTAGTGCGTAAGCATGGTTGGAAGGATGTGCTTACTGTATGTGCTTCTACTGGTGATACTTCTGCGGCAGCCGCATTATACGGTTCGTATGTAGGCGAACCAATAAGCACAGTGGTACTTTTGCCACACGGTAAAGTTACTCCTCAGCAACTTGCACAGCCCTTAGGAAGTGGAGCAAAAGTTTTAGAAATTCCTGGTGTTTTTGATGATTGCATGAAAGTTGTTGAATATCTTGCAGAAAATTATAGGGTGGCTCTTCTAAACTCTAAAAATGCGTGGCGTATTTTGGGGCAAGAATCTTATGCTTATGAAGTTGCACAATGGTACGATTGGGATTTAAGCAATAAATCTATATTTGTACCTATCGGAAATGCAGGGAATATTACTGCAATTATGCGTGGATTTTTGAAAATGTATAATCTTGGAATTATTGAAAGTCTTCCACGTTTATTTGGTGTGCAATCGCACCATGCTGACCCAGTATATAAATACTATCAAGACACTTCAAAAGGTTTTGCCCCTGTAAAAGTTCAACCTAGTGTGGCACAAGCTGCAATGATTGGTAACCCTGTATCATTCCCAAGGGTAAAATATCTTGCTGAAAAATATATGGCAATTGCTGGCGAAAATGCCTTTAATGTTGTGCAGGTAACTGAACAAGAAATTATGGATAGTATGATTTTAGCAAATAAAGCTGGGCATATAGCTTGTACTCAAGGCGGTGAATGTTTAGCAGGCTTGCTACAAGCAAAAAAACTTGGGCTTATTAGTGAAAACGAACTTGCTGTTTTAGATTCAACAGCTCATGCAATTAAATTCTCAGGCTTCCAAGATATGTATTTGCAAAATAATTTTGATAGTGAATACGGCGTTATTCCTAAAAAAGAACTTGTAAATATGCCAGAGCTTGTAATTTCAGTTGCAGAAAAAGAGAATATGGCAGAAAGTGAATTTGCTAAAAATGTAGCTTTGGCAATTGCTGCAAAGTTAAACTTAGGTAATAAACAATAGAGAAATTATGAAAAGAAAAATAATTGAACCTGTTACACCCTCGTCTATGGAGTTAGTGCTTACCTATGAATGCCCAACTTGTCAAACACCAATAACTATGGTTGCCCCTGTGCATGCTGTGAAGATGCGTTGTCCTAGGTGTCAATTAGAGTATCCTGTAATACCGGCAGATGCTATGACTATTCAATACCTTCGCCTAATGTTTGCAAATGGTAAAGCTGTTATACACCCAGATTATTTATAGACAAGTAAAAAAAAAGAATTATATTTAAAAAGTAGGGATTTCTTAAACACTACTTTGGTTAAGTGAGGTAAACATGCAACTGAAAAAACATAAAATTACAAGTATTGATGATGTCTTTTTTGCTCAGATGTGGGAAATTTACACGCAATCTTTCCCCCTTGTAGAGCAAAGAGAGTATAGCGATTATGTAAACGCACTTGAAGATTTTGCATGTAATTTATATGTGTATTATGATGATAAAAATAAAGTTCAAGCACTTCTTCAAGCGTGGGATTTCCCCACTTCTAGCTTTATTGAATTTTATGCAATAGCGAATGAAGCAAGAGGGCAAGGGCTTGGCACACAAATTTTAGAAGAGTATAAAACAACAACAAAGAAGAATATCATTTTAGAAATTGAAGATATATGCGATGAAGCAACTAAAAGAAGATGGCAATTTTATAAGCGTTTAAATTTTCAAAAATATAATGCTGTCTATGTTCACCCGCCTTATCAAAAAGATTTTGCAACCTTTAATTTAAATGTACTAAGCTATCCTAGCATTTTAACAGAACAAGAGTACAATACCTTTGTATATGAAGAAAAGAAAATTTCTTTGAAATATACTTACTATAAAGGTGAAGTGCTTTAAATATTTATAAAAGCTATAGTACAAATAGGTAAATTATTATGGAAAATTTCCTTACTATAACCCCGCTTGGTGGTCTAGGTGAGATAGGATTAAACTGTCAACTATGGGAAACAAATCAAGGTATTGTAATGCTTGATTGTGGGCTTATGTTTCCTGACGACTTTCACCTTGGAATTGATGTAGTTATTCCTCGTTTTGACAGTTTATTAGATAAAAAAGATAAAATGTTAGCTGTAGTTATTACGCATGGACATGAAGACCATATTGGGGCTTTACCGTGGCTAGTGCCGTATTTTAAAAATCTTAAAATCTATGCTTCACCTTTTAGTATAGCTTTAATTGAACACAAACTTACTGAAAGAGAATTAATTGATAGGGTAGAACTTTGCCCTGTAAACCCTTATGATAAAATAACTTTGGGCGACTTGAAATTTACTTTCTTCCCAATTTGCCACTCAATACCGCAAGCATATTCACTAGGTATTGAAAGCCCTCTTGGTAAAATGTACCATACTGGCGACTTTAAACTAGATTCTCAGCCCATGCATGAAGAATGTGTTTCTTTTAAAGAACTTGCAAACTTTGCCGAGGGCGGAATACGCCTTTTACTTTCCGACTCTACAAACGTAGAAAGCGATGGCTATTCAAAACCTGAACGTGATGTACGAGATGGTTTTCAATCCCTTTTTCAAAATACCCCAGGCCGCATAGTAATTACTCTCTTTTCAAGTAATATTGATAGGATACGAACTGTCTTTGAAATGGCAGATATGTTCGAGAAAAATGTTGTCGTGAGTGGTAGAAGTTTAAATACGAATATTGCTAAAGCGTGCGACCTTGGTTTGCTGGAATTACCAAAAAAATTCTACAATGATTATGAGATATTACCAAATTTAAATCCTGAAAGCACCGTTATTATTGCTACGGGTTCTCAAGGTGAACCTTTATCGGCTTTGACACGTATTGCAAATGGTTATCACAAGCAACTTTCCCTACAAGAGGGCGATTGTGTTGTAATGTCTTCGCGTGTAATTCCAGGTAATGCTAAAGCTGTTTCTAGGCTGATGAACCAAATTTACAAACTTGGTGCAAAAGTGTACACAAATAGAGATTATTGTGTACATGCTACAGGCCACGCCTACCAAGGGGAACTTAAAGCTATTTTAGAAACGCTAAAACCCGAATATTTTATCCCCGTGCATGGCGAATATAGGCACTTAGTTCAACATGCAGAATTAGCCATTGAAACTGGTGTTGATAAAGACAAAATTGCTCTTTTAGACGATGGTTTACCATTTACCCTACTAGAAGATGGACATAGATTTGAAGAACGTGTAGTTGCTGAATCTGTTCTTGTTGATGGTAAAGGCGTTGGCGATGTGGGCAGGCATATTCTAAAAGAACGTAAAATTCTTGGTGGCGAAGGTATGGTTGTTGTAGTGCTTGTTCTTTCAGAAGAACATGGCGAAATACTGCACGGCCCCGAAATTTTCTCGCGTGGCTTTGTGTTCGAACAAAGGTATGATTATATTTTAGAAGATTCTAAATGTCTTGTACTTGATGCTTTAGAAAACACAAAAAATTACAACAATATACATAAAATTGAAGAAAAAATTCGTAACTCCTTACGTTCATTTTTCAAAGATGTAATAAAAAGAGATCCTGTAATAGTTCCTATAGTAACAATAGTCTAAAAGGATAACCCAAAAATGCTTAATAAAAAATCAATAATAACATTAGCCATTTCATCAATTTTTATTGCAAATACATCTTTTGCAAAAGAAATAGTAGATATGCGTGGAAAAACGGTTGTAATTCCAGATAATATTGAAAAAATTGCAACCCTAGACGATGGTTTTGTTGAAAATATACTCACTCATTTAGGCGAAATTGATAAAGTAACAACTATCGGTTCTTGGAGTCTAAAACGCGATTATTCTTACACATTCCCAAAGAACGACGGTTCAGAATATACGCACGCTGGTTTAAATACAATGCGTTATATGCACCCATGGCTTGATGAACTTGTGTGTGTAAACTCACCACAAGGCAATGTTATAAACTTTGAGCAACTAGCCGTTTCTAACCCCGATGTTGTAATTATGCGTGTGGGTGATTGTACAGTTCGTTCAGATAATATGGACGCCACACAAAAAACTATTAATACTATTGAAGCCTTAGATATTCCTTTAGTTGTTCTGTATACCCCTGCATTTGATGATACTTACAACCTTAGCTCTATGAAAAAAGAAGCCGAAGTAATAGCTTCAATATTTGAACAAGAAGAAGTTGAAAAAGCAAACGAACTTATGAACTATACTACTTCTATTGAAGAATTAATTCGTAAGCGTGTTGCAAATATTCCAGAAAATGAAAAGAAAAGTGTGCTTTATTTTGGTTTAAACCCAGCTACTCGCGAACAAGGCGGTGCAGGTACTGTGCATGGCACAAACACACCGCAATCTATGATGATAGAAGATGTTATTAATGCAAAAAATGCTTTCACTGGCTTAGGAACAAATGTTCCAATTAGTGTAGAACAAGTGTACGCCCTTGACCCAGATGTTATATTACTTCCAACTATGAATGGCTACCACCCAGCAGAAGAATTATATTCAGCCCCGTATTATTCATATTTAAAAGATGTGCGTGCAGTAAAAGAACGCAAAGCCTATGCACTACCTTGGCAACCAATGAATTGTGCCCCTCGCTTAGAATACCCGCTTGAACTTTTAATTATGGCAAAAGCAATTTACCCTGAAAAATTTCAAGATATTGTTTTTCATGAATTTGCATTAGATTTTTACAAAAAAGTGTACCATGTAAATGATGAAGAAGCACACAATTTGCTTGAAACTCAAATTCTAACATGGGCAGAAGAGCAAAACTGGTAATACCTTTTGTTAAACTTTTATACTATTAAATGCTAGACAAAGCCTTAAAAACAAGATAGAAAAACCTATGCAAAATAGTCTATTACAAAAAATTAAATCTGCATTCTCGCAAAGTGAAAAATCAGATAATCCGCGAACAACAAAAGCTGTTGTTGTTTGTGTACTTGCTTTCGTTTTATTTTTAGTATTTCAAATAGATAGCGGTGAAAATTTGCCTGCTGATGCTTCAATGCAAATTGGTACTGTTTCAGCACAAGCGAAAGATACCGATACCTTAGTAATGACTGATGCTGCAAACCTTCAAATTGCTACTGCAACAATTCCAGAAGATTTTGCAGCCCAAAATGAAGAAGATGAGTCTTTTTTCTCGTTCTTTACATCTATTTTTTCTGAGGAAGATGATGAAAACGATTTGCTAATGCCTGATCCTATAATTATTGAAAAGGCCGAGCCAAAAATAAAAATGCCTACAATTAGCTTTGTAGAATCTAAAGTATTTGATTCCTATTACGAACTTTCAGGCTTTGTT
>CAYJFV010000058.1:2041-9310 GCA_964369275.1 uncultured Desulfovibrionaceae bacterium | reverse complement strand
TAAGCCAAATTGGCAAAGTATAAAAGCTGATTACTTAGTAATCAGCTTTTATACTTTTTTTTAAATTGAATTTTATGAAATATTTTTATACTTTAGACTTGATTAATATAAAGTAAAAATATATTCTTTACTTCATCCTATTTTGCTTATTGTTTGCTATAAAATTTTAAAAATACACATTTTAGGTACGTAAAATGAACTCAAAATCATCTATCATGCCCTCAATTCTTGAACGCTTGCAGAAGCTTGAAAAAGGGCAATGCCTTGATATGCGAACATTTAAGCGAAATCGCTCAGTCGCAATTATATGTGTGGCTGATGATAGCTTTAATGTTGTTGAGAGGGGGTTTTACGAAGAAGAATGGGAAAATTTAACTGTTGAACAAGTGAAAAAACTTTTAAAAACACTATTAAAACGAGAATTTCCACGTAGCAACCAAATAAGATTATATACTTTAGATTCTTTTGAAGATGCTAACGTAAACCGCATGGGGCATGGCTCAGGTCGGTTTGGGGCTTAGTTCTAAGAAATGCTAAATTACATTTTGTACACAAAACTTTCGGCTATAAGTAAGTTTTAGAAATACATTCTAGTATAATTGTGTACCAGCTTCTGGGTTACCACCTTGGTTGAATATTTTTTGAATTTCACAAGTCCAAATAGCTTTAATTGGCAATTTTAAAAAGCCAAATTTTGCAGCAAATTCATTCATAACCTCGCCTTCAGTATGTCTTGTAGGATTAATTGCATTTACCAGGTAAGATTCAGCACCTTTTTCAGCTAAAATTGCAATTTTACCGTTATTTTGAAGGTTTTGTGATGTTTTATTCATAAATATTTCAGCAAAAGCCAGGGTATCTTCATCAACAACTACAACGGTTCCTGCAACTATTGAATGTAATTCACCTTCTGCTGAAATTGAAGATATAACCTTTGCTGCCTTTGGATCAGAAAACAATGCGTTTACCTGCTTTAAATTTTTCATTTTACTCTCCTAATAGAAATTCTTGAATTTTTGATAATAAATAAAACTAGCATGAGAAAATATGTATAGCAATACCTTAGTTTATTATTAGAAGATAAGATTAATATGAGTATACCCAAAAATAAATCTTTGTGTTACAAATGTAAAATCAATAAATTCAAGGTGATACGCTAAAAAAAATATTGACTTTAAAAATTATAATGCGTAAATAAATAAAATAATTGAAATAAGCTTTATGTAGTTGTATCACAAAACAAAAGCTAATGCTTTTTATGTGTCAATGTGAACTTAGTGATGTATAATTATTGTATATTTATGAATAAGTATAATATTCACTTCTTAATGATTTTATTATGCTTTACTTATTAAAATTAAACATGATTATAATAAATTAATAAAAATTTTAATAGATTTTTTTTACAAACCATATTCATTTGGGAGAATATGATTTTTTGTGCGACAGTCCTTGTGCAATACAAATTCTTGATATTGCAAGAAAAATTCTTCTCGAATGAGTGTCTTTAGTAAGTGATTTTTCAAATTTCTTATGATAAAATTTGAAGTTATATAGACATTATTTCTTTTTATTCAGATGGCAATGACATTTATTTTTTTTCGCATATACGTTTACAATGATAAGTCATTCTTAAAAAGTCAAGAATACTCTGATATATTTGAGCCTAAAAGTGGAGGCTCTTATGGTCAGAAGTAGAATTAAAGATATAATGACTGAGAAAGGAATTACTTATGCAGCCCTTGAAGAGCAAAGCGGGCTTTCTAATCAAACCATTGCACGGGCTAGGGGTGAGATGATTAATGAGTGCCGTATTTCAACTTTAGAAATATTTGCTAAGCACTTAGGCGTACGCATTGTTGATCTATTTGAGGATGAATAAGTTTTTATTTAATTTTTTATTTTATAAATTCTTAATAAACACTTTATGTAAATTTTTGTAAATTTCATATTGCATAAAGGTAGCGAACAATTTCTATCTTTTGCTATAAATTATTTAAGCAAAAGCAAATGTAAGTTATTTGAAGTATATTTTTCTATACTTAAAAGAAAAAATACGCTTACTATTAAAAATAGTAGGCATGTTTTTTTGTTTCATAATAACTATATATTATGTATAAATTCCCCTTAAAGAAATTAAAAAATAAAACTACACTTGTAAACTTTTGAAATATAGTTTACACTTTTTGCAAAGTTGTAATTATAATGTTACTTTTGTAATTTTATCTTTTTTGTATTCGTAATAAAGCCAATAATGCCAAAACAATTTTATGTGGTGGCACATAACAATAGAGAGGGATGATATGATTCAAAAAGTTTTCTATGTTAATGGTGTTGAAAGGAATGTTTTTACAAGTGAAGATACCACACTTGCAACTGTTTTGCGTGAACAAGTAGGCTTAACAGGAAC
This sequence comes from uncultured Desulfovibrionaceae bacterium, assembly GCA_964369275.1. Classification (GTDB taxonomy): domain Bacteria; phylum Desulfobacterota; class Desulfovibrionia; order Desulfovibrionales; family Desulfovibrionaceae; genus CAYJAZ01. The sequence continues at coordinate 6,900 of CAYJFV010000058.1, read as the reverse complement.
TAAAGTAGGTTGTGGTGAAGGGCAGTGTGGTGCCTGTTCTGTTATAGTAAATGGCAAGCTTGTTCGCTCTTGTATTACTAAAATGAGCAGAATAGCTGATAATGCTCAAATTACAACTATTGAAGGTGTTGGCACACCTGATGCCTTGCATGCAATACAGCGTGCATGGGTGAAGTATGGTGCTGCTCAATGTGGATTTTGTTCACCTGGTTTTATTGTTTCAGCAAAAAGTTTGCTAGAAAATAATCAAAGCCCGACTCGTGAAGAAGTACGTGATTGGTTTCAAAAACACCGAAACGTTTGCCGTTGTACAGGGTATATACCGCTTGTTGATGCTGTTATGGCAGCAGCAGAAGTGCTTCGCGGTGAAAAACCTGTAGAATCGTTAGACCCTGAACAACCAGCTGATGGCCGCCTGTGGGGTTCACGTGCAATTCGTCCAACAGCGGTAGCAAAAGTTACAGGCACACTTGATTATGGTGCAGATTTAGGCCTAAAAATGCCAAGCGATACTCTTCAAGTTGCCATGGTTCAATCAACAGTATCACACGCAAATATTAAAAATATAGATATTTCTGAAGCAGAAAAAATGCCTGGTGTTGCAAAGGTTGTAACACATAAAGATGTTAAGGGTAAAAACAGAATTACTGGCCTTATTACTTTCCCAACAAACCTTGGCGATGGCTGGGACAGGCCAATACTTTGTGATACGAAAGTTTTCCAATACGGTGATTGTATCGCCTTAGTTTGTGCCGATACTTACGAACAAGCAGCCGCAGCGGCTGAAAAAGTAAAAGTAGAGTATGAACTATTGCCAGCCTACATGAATTTATTTGATGCAAAAGCAGAAGACGCTATTGAAATTCACCCAGGCACTCCAAATGTGTATTTCTACCAGCAATTAGAAAAAGGCGAAGATACAGCACCGTATTTTGATAGAGATGACTTAGTTACTGTTGAAGAAAGTGTGATGACTAGCCGTCAGCCACACATGCCAATTGAGCCTGATGTTGGTTTTGCTTACTATACTGATGATGGCAAATTGCATATTCATTCCAAATCAATTGGTGTTCATCTTCATTTATACATGATAGCCCCTGGTTTAGGTGTAGAACCAGAAAATATTGTACTTGCTTGTAATCCAATGGGTGGAACTTTTGGTTATAAGTTTAGTCCTACTATGGAAGCATTAGTGGGTGCGGCAACTATGGCAACAGGTCGCCCATGCTTCATGAAATATTCATATCGTCAGCAAATGCAGTATACAGGTAAGCGTTCACCTTGGTATATGACAACAAAATTTGCTGCAACAAAAGAAGGTAAACTTCTTGCCATGAATACGGATTATGATATTGACCATGGCCCATATTCAGAATTTGGCGATTTATTAACTATTCGCGGTGTGCAGTTTATTGGTTCAGGCTATAATATTCCTAATATGTCGGGTGAGGGGCGTACAGTATGTACTAACCACGCTTGGGGTGCAGCTTTTAGAGGTTTTGGTGCAACAGAATCTATGTTTACCTCTGAAACATTAATGGATAAATTAGCAGCGGAATTAAATATAGATCCACTCGAATTGCGTTATATGAACGTGTATAGAAAGGGCGATACAAATAACTCTGGGCAAATTCCAGATTCTTACTCACTTCCTAAAATGCTAGATTCTTTACGCCCAAAATACCAAAAAGCCTTAGAAAATGCGAAAGCAAATTCAACTGATGCAGTGAAAAAAGGCGTTGGTATTGCTCTTGGTGTGCTAGGTGCAGGGCTTGATGGCCCAGATTCAGCTGGTGCATTTGTAGAAATGAACCCTGATGGTACAATTACTGTTGGTTCAGCTTGGGAAGATCATGGACAAGGTGCAGATATTGGTGCAATTGGTTCAGCCCATGAAACACTTAGAGTAATGGGAATTTCAGGCGATAAATTACGCTTTACATGGCCTGATACAGAAAAATGTCCGAACTCTGGCCCTGCGGGTGGTTCTCGTTCACAAATTATTACAGGTAGTGCTATTCGTTTAGCTTCAGAAGCTTTAGTTGAAGCGTGTAAAAAAGCAGACGGCGGCTATATGAACTATGATGAAATGATAGCAGCTGGAAAACCAGTACGCTACGATGGCACTTACACAATGCCAGGTAAAGAAATTGATGCTAAAGGTCAAGGTTCGCCTTTCATGGTATATATGTATAGTGTAGCTATGGCAGAAGTAAGTGTTGATACCAAAACAGGTAAAACAGTTGTTGATAAACTTACTTTATTAGCTGATACAGGTAAAGTTAACAACTTCTTAGTAGTAGATGGTCAGCTTTACGGCGGTGTTGCACAGGCTATAGGGCTTGCATTATCAGAAGACTATGAAGACTTCCAAAAACATTCAACTATGATAGGTGGCGGTATTCCATTTATTAAAGATATTCCAGATAATATTGAACTAGAATACTTTGAAGAACCGCGTGAATTTGGTTCTTACGGTTCATCAGGTGTAGGTGAATTGCCACTTCTTGCACCGCATCCAGCTATTATTAACGCTATCTTTAATGCAACTGGTGCTCGTATTACAAAGTTACCAGCTTTGCCAGAAAGAGTGCTTGAAGCAATGAAAAATAAATAGTAAAACATAATAAAATTAAGTAGGCTTTTTATTGAAAATATAAGAAGCCTACTTATTGTTTAAATAACATTATTTTTAGAGTTTACGTGCTTATATAAAAAAATAGTATAAAAAAAATATTTTTAAATAATTAAATTTTAAAAAATATAGAATTATTTGGCTTGCAAATATTAGAAAGATTGATTACACTATTAATGCTTGATTTGTATGTTTAATATGTTTTATTTTATATTGTACATATTACGCAAAAAAAATATATTATTAGTTTTTGATTTTTTTACTATATTAGAACTATTGGAACGTAAATGAGTCATAAAATAGAAGAATTTTTTCAAGGTATGATTGAGAAACTTAGCATACTCAATGAAGAAATGTCTAAACAAAGTTTTTTAGAAGAGATATGTCAGTTCTTCGATATTTCTCATGCCTTTATCTATGGTTCCGACTACAAAAGCGATTTTTATATAAAAGAATATTTTGAAAAAGTTAAAAATAATTCACTAGCACCAGTTATTAGCATGCGAGAAGAATTAGGTTTAGAACTTCTTAGTGAATTATGTTCTAAAAAGGTTATTATATGTTTAGGAGATTGCGAAAAAGCTAGCTTAGAAGAAAAGCTTTCTACAATTTTTAATGTAAATACTCTAATTTTTATACCTATACTTAATCAGCACTACGAACTTGCTGGCTTTGTTGGGCTGTGTGACCGCAGAAAAGAAATAAGGCACGCAAAAGTAGATATTAACAAAGCTTGTGCTTTACTAACTTTATTAGCAAATTCAGTTAAGTTAGAAATGTTTCAAGAAGGTATTACAAATACCGAAGCTGCTCTTGCAAACGTGCTAGACCATATTGGTATAGATATTTATGTAAACGATTATTTTACACACGATGTTTTATACGCGAATAAATCAATGGCTGCCCCTTATGGCGGTGTGCAAAATATGATTGGTAAAAAGTGCTGGCAAACTTTGTATGACGACTCTACTGGCCCATGCGAATTTTGCCCGCAACCTAAATTACTAGATAAAAATGGTGAAATTAAAAAAACGTATCAGTGGGATTATGAACGCCCATTTGACAAGTCATGGTTTAGGGTTCTAAGTTCTTCTTTTCCGTGGACTGATGGTAGAATTGCACACCTCGTTGCAAGTATAGATATTACTGAAAGCAAAAGAAACCAAATGGTTATTGAAAAAATTGCTATGTATGACTATTTAACAGGTTTGCCAAATAGAAGAAGTTTACACGATGATATTGAACGCTTTATAGACGATACATCACTTTTTGGCGAGAAGTGGTATGTACTTTTTTGCGATTTAGACGGCTTCAAAAAAATTAACGATACCCTTGGGCATGATGCAGGCGATGAGCTATTAAAGGGCATAGCTAATGCTATTAATAGCTTATGCACTTCTTGTATAAAAGCATATAGACAGGGCGGTGATGAATTTGTTGTTCTTATAAAAGACAATGATTCTGAAGAGTCTATACGTGAAATTATTAGTAACTTGTTACGCGTTTTTCGTGATACCTACATTTACCAGGAGCATGAAATGGCAATAGGTGGTAGTATAGGTGTTGCTCATTATCCCTCACAAGCTCGTACAGCAAAAGAAATTTTCCATTTAGCCGACACAGCTATGTATAATGTAAAGCAAGAGGGAAGAGGGACTGTTCGTTTTTGCCATAATAAAAACTTCCTTGGAATGGACGCGTATTTTAATTTAGTAAATACCACAAATAATTAAGAATTTGTTTATAGCATTCTAGTACAATATGAACTTATAAAATTATACCTTTTCTAAATTCATATATTGTATATTATAGTTAGAAAAATAAATTGCTTTTTTTGAAGAAAAAATCAAATAGCAACAACTGTTTATTGTATTTAAAATTATAGGAATAGTAAATATGAATTTACTTGCTTTATTTCAAGACAAGGCAGAATTTGTTTCTTGCAAAATATTTTCATGTAATACTCTTGAAGAGTCTTTTCCTTATATACTTCAAGTTGCTATAGAAAAACCTGCTTGCGAATTATTAGATAGTGAAAATGTAGCCCAAGGGGATTTAAGTGAAAATAATTTACCTACAAGGCTAAACCCACTTCTTGCAGTGCCAGATTTATCAGAGGAAGAATTTAAGCTTTTTCATGCACTTTGCCAAGAAAAAGGCTGTGACTGTGTTTGCTCAAAACTAAGAAACCATTTAGCAGGAATTGATATTGGTGTAACAAAAG
>CAYJFV010000058.1:0-2031 GCA_964369275.1 uncultured Desulfovibrionaceae bacterium | reverse complement strand
AACTGGTTCTTGCCTAATTGATACAACGAATGATGATATACGCTTAGCAACAATGATTTCAGAAATTCATGTTATAGTGCTTAAAAAATCTACAATAAAAGCTAATCTTGTTGATGCGTGTGAAGATTTAAAATCTATTATGAATACTCAAGCTTCAAGTAACACGCTTTTTGTTACGGGTCCAAGCCGCACATCAGATATTGAAAGAATTGCTGCAGTAGGGGTGCATGGTCCTTTAGAAGTTCATATAATTCTTTTGGAGGCATAAAATGCATGAAGTAGCAAAAAATACGAAAGAGTATAAAGAACATATAGAAAAAGCTTTAGAAGATAGCTATTTGCATAAAACCTTAGACAAATTTGCCGTTGAATATAAAATAAATCGTGAAAATATAATTTCAGAAGTTGACTTTGAAGCGTGTACATATAGTATTGCAAATACAAAAGATTGGTGTGCAAAGCATGTAGAAGAACTTTATCAGCAATTTAAAATTGAAGCAAAAAAGCGAGGTGTTGTTGTTCATTTAGCTAAAGATGCTTTGGAAGCTAATAATATAGTTGCAGAAATAATAAAAAGTAAAAATGCGAAGAACATAATTAAATCTAAGTCGATGACGGCTGAAGAAACTGAACTTAATCAATATCTTTATGAAAAATTAGGTGCTGAGAATATTGAAATTACAGAAACTGACTTAGGTGAGTGGATTATTCAATTACGCGGGGAAGGGCCTTCGCACATGGTTATGCCTGCAATTCATTTATCACGCTATCAAATTGCAGAAGATTTTGCTAAGGTTACAGCAAAAAAATATAATCCTGAAGATGTGCAAAAACTTGTTAAAGTTGCACGAATACAATTAAGAAAAAAATTCCATAATGCCGATATTGGCATTAGCGGAGCAAATTTTTGCATAGCAGAAAATGGTGCATTTGCCTTAATTACGAATGAAGGTAATGCAAAAATGGTGGCTACTTTACCAAGAACGCATATAGCAATTGCTGGTTTAGATAAACTTGTTCCGAATATAGAAACAGTTCTTACTGCGGCAACAATTCTGCCAAGAAATGCTACAGGGCAGAATTTAACTGCAAATTTTACATTTGTTCAGGGGGTTACAAAGGGTGACTATGCAAATGAAGAAGAAAGTAAAGAAGTTCATGTAATTTTCTTAGATAATGGTAGAACAGAACTAGCTAAAGACCCAATTTTTTCACAAGTATTTAGGTGTGTGCGTTGCGGTGCTTGTGCTAATGTTTGCCCAATTTATAGAATGGTAGGTGGGCATAGAATGGGCTATATCTATATTGGAGCAATAGGGCTTATTTTAACCTACTTCTTTCACGATAAAGAAAAAGCAGCCTTCCTTTCTCAAAATTGTATAGGTTGCGGTGCTTGTAAAGATATATGTGCAGGTAAAATAGACTTGCCTTACCTAATTAATGAAATACGACTTCGCTGCCAAAAAGACTTTGGAAAACCAGCAATTGGAACCTTTGCTTCAAAAATAATGAAAAATAGGCAGTTATTTCATACGTTTTTAAAAACTGCTCGTCTTACTCAAAAACCTTTAGTCAAAGAAGATAGATTTTTAAGGCATTTGCCAGACTTTATTTTAGGTAAGCATCAATTTAAATCTTTGCCTACTTTAGCTCCTAAATCTTTTAGGGAATTATGGCAAGAAAAATTGGCTTATACGTTAAGTAAACCTAGTAAACATGTAGCCCTATTTGCTGGTTGCGTGCAAGATTTTGTGTATCCTGAACATTTAGAAGCTTTTGTGAAAATTATGAAAGCAAAGAATATTCAACTCTATTTTCCAATTGAACAAAATTGTTGTGGCTTACCACTTTTTATGCTTACAGAAAATAAAAGTGCGTGCGAAATTGCTAAAAATAATATTAACGCTTTTAACAATAAGTACTATGATGCAATTGTTTCCTTATGTGCAAGTTGTGCCTCACATTTAAAACTTGAATACCCACACCTTGTGGGTGATTGTGTAAATAATTTTAGTTCAAAGGTATTTGATT
>CAYJFV010000057.1:0-9415 GCA_964369275.1 uncultured Desulfovibrionaceae bacterium | reverse complement strand
GGTAAAGCACAAAAAGTAGACAGTAAATTAATAGAAACTTGGTTCAATGGACTCAATTGGTTCCCAGAAAAAGTTGTTGAAGAATACGCCCTCATCAAGCAAACAAACAATGTTGGCTTCACAACTGAAATTTCAGGCAATTGGGACGTCATTAACGACATATATGAAAATGTATGCACACGCGTAAAAGCTGAAATTCCAGATCTCACTATGATGGGCGGACATTCTTCACACTCATACGTGAACGGCACAAACGTATACTTTATGTATTATTACAATGTCGTAGACGTAAAACCAGAAGAAGAAATCAGCAAATACCATACTCCAATCAACAAAATCATCATGGAAGAAACTCTACGCTTTGGCGGCTCAATTTCTCACCACCACGGTATCGGCAAACATAGAACTCCTTGGATCAAAGAAGAACATGGCTCATCATACTACTTGCTAAAAACATTGAAAGAAGCCTTTGATCCAAATGGAATTATGAATAAAGGTACTTTATTCCCAGAGGGCTAAATGAAAATACTTGTCTGCTTTAAAGCTATTGAAGATATTGACAAGCAATCAAAAGAAGATTGGGTATTGGAGGGAAAAGAAATTTCCCTTCAATACATGCCTAAAATATTGAACTGCTTTGATGAAAGTGCCTTAGAAATGACTTCAAGACTTCACCAAGCAGTTGATTTGTTAGATAATCCAATACAAAAAACAGCGTTTACTGTAGGTAATTCTACAAGTGAACGCTTTTTGAAGTTAATGCTTGCTTTGAAATTTGATAATGTTGTGCATTGCCAAACTGAAAATGATATTCGCTTTCTCCCATCAGATATAGCGTATCAAGTTGCTGAATTTGCAAAAGAAAATAATCAGGACTTTATTATTTGTGGAACCAATGCAGGGCATGGCGATAATGGGCAAATGCCTCTTTATCTAGCTGAAATGCTTGAAATTCCATGCTATACAAATGTTATAGATTTTACATACAACAGCAATAACAAACTTCGTATTACACGCGAACTTGATAATGCTATTGTTGAAGAAATAATAACAGCTCCTGCTGTTTTAACTATTGGCAATGCTCAAATTTCATATTTACGCGTCCCTACGCTAGATGATAAAATGAAAGCGAAGAAAAAAGTTATTACTACAATACCTTATAAAGAAACAAAATCGCCATTACTTGAACTTGAAAAACTAGAAATACGTATTTTGGAAAGAAAAAGTGATATTATTCAAGGCGAAAATGTAGAGAAAAAAACAGCAAATCTTTATAGTGATGTTCTAAAATCTTTCATACCCAAAAAAGGGGTGTAGCATGCAAACTACTATTATACTAAACGCCCTACAAGAAGATTTTCAAGAACAAATAAACGAATGTTTTTCATGCTATACTAGTAAATTAGGTAATACAAAGCTATCTATAATTATCTTTTCTTTAAGCGATAAGGAAGAATATATTTTATCTAGCTTAGCAAGTACAAGCTCGCAAAATGAAATAGAAAAAATTACTTTTATTACTACCACAACAAACAATATTGAATTACACCTAAACGCCTTGCATAATTTAGAAAAAGAAGAAAAAAGCACTTATTATATTTTTGCATCAAATTTATGGGCTAAGTCAATCTGTTCACGCTTTGCGTATAGAATAAATGCCTGTGCTTCTAATAATATTATTGATATTCAAACAAGCAATGAATATTGCAAGCTAAAAAAATATTCCTATGCAAATAATTGCATAGCTGAATTTATTATGAATAAAGCCCCGTATTGTATTTCACTTGCTAAAGATGTTTTTGAACTTGAAACAAAACACAATGCTATAGCAAAAAATTTCAATAATATAGAGCGTATAATTTGGAGTGAAGAAGCACAAAGTATTGAAGAAATAGCTTGCAAAGAAAAAGTAAGCTCAACCTCGCTAAGCACTGCAAAATTTGTGGTAATATGCGGGCAAGGAATTAATTCAAAAGAAAAAGTTCAAGAAATACGCATGCTCGCTGAAAGTATTGGGGCAGAATTTGGGGTTACTCGCCCAGTTGCAATGAATGCCCATGAAAGTATTGACCGTATTGTAGGCATTTCAGGAAATATATGTAAGGCAGATATTTGCATTAGCATTGCTACTTCCGGTGCGGGTGCATACTATGCAGGCATTGAAAAGTGTAAGCAAATAATTGCTGTAAATACTAGCGAAAACGCCGCAATAATGGACAAAGCAGATTTTGTAATAAAAGAAGATGGCTTGCAATTTATGCAAGAACTTGTAAAAATGGTAAAAAATTCAACTGCTACAAATTAAGAAGATACTATTATGCAACACTATGCTGAATATAATAAAGACGAATCAGGTATTATTGGCTATGCCGAGGAATACTTCTTCCCACAAAATGAAGAAGAATTACTTGAAATTATACAAAAAGCCCATGCAAATAATATAAAGCTTACCTTTCAAGGTGGAAAAACTGGCATTGCAGGTGCTAGTGTGCCTTTTGGTGGCTGGCTTATAAATTTAGCGAAATTATCTTCAATAATAAAAATAGAAAATGATAGTGTTGAAGTTGAAGCTGGTATTACGCTTAAATATTTAAATCAGTATATTAGACAGCATAGTAAAAACTTATTTTTTCCAATTAATCCAACAGAAGAACTTGCAACAATAGGCGGAATTATTGCAACAAATGCAAGAGCTTTAAATGCTATGAAATATGGCTTTATGGAAGATTATATTTCAGAAATTACAGTAATTAATCTTGATGGCACAAAAGAAGTGCTAAAAAAAGGGAATACTAAAATTCAGCAAGTTATCGCAAGCGAAGGCAAAACTTGCGTAATAAGCAAAGTAGCTCTATCGCTTCTTCCTAAACCTAATATTATTTGGGGTATCTCTTTCTTTTTTGAAGAAGAAAAAAACGCTTTTTCTTTTATTGAAGCATTAAAACCACTTCACGAAATTTTATCAGCTATAGAATTTATTGATAAAAAAAGTATTGAACTTATTGAAGAAAAAAAACAGTTAAGCGAAAAAATAAAAAAAATTCCTACTATAGACTCTTCTTTTCAAGCACTTGTATATATTGAAATTGAAAAAAACACAGAAGAAGAAATTGAAGAATGTGTAGAACAACTTATTGAAGTTGGTGCTGAAAATAATACCGATTCTGACAATGCATGGATTTTTGAAGGCTATGAGGAAGTGCAAAGAATGCGAGATTTCCGCCACGCTATCCTTGAATTTTTGCTACAAAATAAAAATATTTTTGGCTTCAACTTGCAGGCTAACAATAAAAATTATGGCGAACTTGTAGAGCTTGTAAAAAGCACACTCCCCTCTTCTAATAGCTATTTCTTTGGGCATGCTGAAAATGATACTATTTTTTGTATGCTTGTAGAAGATAATACAAATAATATGCAAGAAAAACTAAGCAAACTAGAAGAATTATTTGATAAAATATATCTTGAAGAAGATACTTCTTTTATTTCAGATTATGGCATAGGCGAAAAAAATAAAATTTTCTTTGAAAAATATTCAGCAAAAAAGGCATAAGATGATAAATATTGCTGTTTGCATAAAGCAAGTACCAACTTTTTCTAATAATGCTGTAGACTTAGAAACAGGCTTATTAAAGCGTGAATTGCTTTCTTCTTCTATAAACTTGAATGATTTATCAGCCCTTGAGGCCGCCCTACAACTAAAAGCGAGTTATGTAAATAAAGGCTTTGAAGCCGAGGTTCACGCCTTTAGCATGGGCCCTAAAAGTGCAGAAAAAATGCTACATGATTCTTTTGCTTTGGGTGTAGATAGAGCCTATTTACTGAATAACAAAGCTTTTGCTGGTGCTGACGTTATTTCAACCTCTTATGCTCTGTCTCAAGGAATACAAGCTGTTGAAAAGCGTTTAGCGACGAAATTTAGTGTTATTTTGTGCGGAAACCAAACAAGCGATGGCGGAACTGCCTTTGTTCACACTGCTTTAGCTACTCATTTGAATTATCCTGTAATTGCCTATACAAGCTCTATTGATTTTGAAAATTCAAACAATAGTAATATTACTGCTTGCCAGCATTTGGAAAGTAACGTTGTTAAGGTTAAAGCAAATACTCCGCTTGTACTTTCAATTTTGCCCGATAATTTTACACCGCGTGTTCCCTCGTTAAAGCTAAAAATGCAAGCCAAGAAAAAAGAAGTAGAAATACTTTCTTTAGAAGATTTTGAAAATGCCGATATTAATCATTATGGGCTAAAAGGTGCAAGAACAAAGGTTGTAAAATCTTATACCCCGCAAGTTGTTGCAAAAAATGATATCCTTAATGCCTTTGAACTAGGAAACAACAAAATTGCTGAAAAAATTCTAAAAATAATTAGTGAATAGATATGGTACAAATATATATAGAACTTCAAAATAATGCTATTCACCCTGTAGTTTTTGAACTTATAGGTAAAGCTAAAGAATTGTATAATAGCTCTAACAAAAAAGAAAAAGGCAATATTACAGCCTTTTGTGCTTGTAAATTATCGAAAAAGCACGAAACAGAATTAAAGCAATACGGCATAAGCAAAATATATTATTTAAATACTCAAGTACATCATTTTTATTATGATATTGCCACGCAAGCTTTTTCAAAAGCTATTGATATTTCAATAAAAAACGATAATACAAGCATAATTCTTATTGGTGGTACAAAAGAGGGGCATTTACTTGCTAGTTCTTTAGGAGTTATAAAACATACTGGAATAACAGCTGAATGTACTGATTTATATTTAAATGACAATAATAAACTTGTGCAAGTTCGCCCTGCTTTTTCAGGTAATTTAATGGCTGAAATAATTACACCATATACAGAATTGCAAATTGCAACTGTACATGAAAATATTTTTGCTAAAGCTGAAAAATGTGAAACAAATTCTATTGAATATATAGCAATTGATATAAATAACACCTCAAAAATAGAAATTTTAGACGAAACTAAAATAGAAAGCTCTTCAAACTTTCAAGACATAACAAAGAGCGAAAAACTTGTAATTATTGGTAACGGCATTGCAAATAAAGAAGAATTAGAACCCATTATAGAATTTGCAAAGTCTATAGGTGCAAGCCTTGCAGGAACAAAACTTGCGGTACAAAAAGGGCTTATTCCCCGCGAGCATCAAGTTGGTTTATCGGGGCATACAGTATCGCCAAAGCTTGCTATTTTGCTTGGTGTTTCAGGCTCTTTGCAATTTCTTGCTGGAATAGCAAATGCAAAAAAAATTATTGCAATTAATAGCGATAAAAATGCAGATATTATGAAAATTGCACACCACCCTATTTGCGGTAATGCAGTTGAAATTATACAGTATTTGTTATAAGAATAGTACCGACTTAAGTTTTCTTTGGTATAATAAATATGTAGTATGTTACTTTTTTTATATATAATAATGTTTTTGCTCAAGCGAATAAATTCACAATTTGTTTACATTATTTTACATTAGATTAAACTAACTTTACAATTCTCTTCTATTTTTTCAATAGGTTACACAATTGAAAAGCTTGACATAATGCTAAACTTTGTGTTACTTCTGTATTATAGAGCGTTATATTTTAGTAAATATAGTAATAGATATTGTATTTTTTTTCACGAAATGTTTATTTTATATTTTCATGCCTTACGTAGTTTTTTGCTTTACTTTGTTTCTTATCTAGTTCTCATTTTAGGTTATTTTGTGCTTTTGTTTGTATTCTAAACATTTAACTTTTTGGAGATTTTTATGAAGAAATTTACTGCTTTTTTTGTTGCAACCTCTTTATTTCTTGGTGGTGCTGCTGTAGCAAACGCTGAATACGATGGCCCTAAACTTAAGTTTCGCGTAGCTCATACAACACCTCCTGGAAACCACATTACTTTAGCTTTTGATAAATTTAAAGAGCTAGTAGAAGAAAAAAGTGACGGAAAAATTAAAGTTCAGGTATTTCCAAATGCTATATTAGGTAGTGATCGTGTTGTTATGGAAAATGCACAACGCGGTTCAGTAGAAATTGCTGTTTCTTCTACACCAAACATGGCTAGTTTCTCGCCAGTGTATCAAGTTTTTGATTTACCTTATATAACCACACCAGAACATCAAGAAGCATTTTATGCCGCCATTGATGAAGGTCCATTACATGATTATTTTGATGAAGTTGGGCATTCAATTGGTTTAGAACCTATTGTTTGGGCTGAATATGGTTACAGAAACTTCTGTACAGTAAAAGAAGCAAGAGATGCTGACGACTTAGCAGGAATTAAAGTTCGTACAACTGATTCTCAAGTTGAAGTTGCTGTTGCAAAAGCGTTAAAAATGAATCCTACACCTGTAGCATGGGGTGAAGTATACACCGCACTACAACAACGTACTGTTGACGCTGGTGGTAACACCTTCCCACATATGTACGGTGCAAAGCATAACGAAGTGCTAAAATACTGTATGGATACAGAACATAACTATTCTATGCAACTTGCTATGGCAAATAAAAAATGGTGGGATAGCCTAGAGCCAGTAACTCAAGAACTTATTCTTGAAGCTGCTCAAGAAGCAGTTGCTTACCAACGTGAAGTTCTTTACCCTAAAAATGAAGTTGAAGCATTACAAGGCTTTAAAGACTCTGGCGTAGTAGTTATTGACCTTACAGATGCTCAAAAAGCAGAATTTGTTGAAATAACAGCTCCTATCTGGGATGATTTTAAAGACCAAATTCCACAAGAAGTTATTGATTTAGTACAAGCTACACAAAAATAATTAATTTATAAAAGCACAACATAGTATTCTTATGCTATGCTGTGCTTTTTTTTACAAATTACTAATATTTCACAAATAATTATGAGGTGTATATATGACACAGCCGAGAAATAAGGTGCTTCAACTACTTGATAATATTGAAAAACCATTTTTGTTTTTTGGTTTACTTTCAATGATATTAATCATCACCTATCAAACAGGCTTTAGATATATTCTTTCAACAACCATGTCTTTTCTTGGCAACGATGGATTTATTAACTTTCTAATTGGCATTGGTTTTGAAAATGCACAAACATCTTTTGCAAACATGCGAAATAAAGTAAGCACCCTTTCAGGCCTTGCCGTTTGGACAGAAGAATCTTCACGATTTATTTTTATTTGGACAACATATTTAGCAATTCCAATTGCTATTAAATTAAGAAGCAATATTCGTGTAGATATTGTTTACAACAAACTTCCTGAAAGAATACAAAACATTACATGGATTATTGTTGATGTTTGCATGCTTACATTAACAACTCTTATATTCTACTATGGTCTTATGAATATGCAAATGCAAATGCAGTTTCCACAAGTAACTGCGGCACTTCGTATTCCATATTATATACCTTATGCTATTCTTCCAATTGCCTTTGGGCTTATGAGCATAAGATTATTAGTTGATCTTTATGGTCAAGTAAAACTAATTGGTATAGTTGATACTCTTATTGGCTTTGCATGTACTTTTGTGCTATTTCTACCAATTATTATTTCAAGTGAATTAAATGCAATAATTTTATTATTTGGCTATTTTATACTTCTTTTATTTCTTGGTGTTCCCATTGCTTTTAGCTTAGGTATTGCCTCATTGATGACAGTTTTTGGTGCAGGAACTCTACCTATTGACTACTTAGCGGGTGTTGCCTTTACTTCTATTGACAACTTCCCAATTATGGCAATTCCATTTTTTATTGCCGCTGGTGTATTTATGGGTGCTGGTGGTCTTTCCTACAGACTACTTAATCTAGCTGATGAATTATTAGGCGGAGTAACAGGTGGTATGGCAATAGCAAGTATTGCTACTTGTATGTTCTTTGCCGCTATTAGTGGTTCTGGCCCTGCTACTGTTGCAGCTATTGGTGCAATTACCATTCCTGCAATGGTTGAACGCGGATATGATAAAATGTTTGCAGCAGCAGTTGTTGCCGCAGCTGGTGCTATTGGTGTTATGATTCCACCCTCAAATCCATTTGTTGTATACGGTGTTACCTCGCAAACTTCAGTTGGCGATTTATTTATTGCGGGTATTGTACCAGGTGTGTTTACAGGTCTTGTTCTTATGGCAATTACTTATGTTATTGCCAAAAAAAGAGGCTGGAAAGGCGAAGCAAAAGAAAGAACCGTAAAATCTATTATAAAAGCAATATGGGATGCAAAGTGGGCTATACTTGTTCCTGTTATTGTGCTTGGCGGTATTTATGGTGGTATAATGACACCAACCGAAGCTGCCGCTATTGCTGCAATTTATGGTTTACTTGTTGGGCTTTTCTTATGGCTATGGCTACTATTTTTGGTAATATTATGACTTTAGAAGCAATTCCTACACGTATTGCCCAGTTAATATTAGAACTAACGAATAACCCAATACTTATTCTTCTACTTATTAACGTGCTATTATTATGGGTAGGAACATTTATGGAAGCTCTTGCTGCTATTGTTATTCTCACTCCAATTTTGCTACCTCTTGCACTAAACCTAGGTATGCACCCTATCCACTTTGGTGTTATTATGGTTGTAAACCTAGCTATTGGTTTTATTACTCCACCTGTTGGTGTAAACCTATTCGTTGCAAGTGGTATGACTAAAGCAAAAATTGGCGATATCTCTAAGGCAGCTGTGCCATTCCTTATTGCAATGCTTGTTATTCTGCTACTTATTACCTATATTCCACAAATCTCTCTATTCTTATTATAAAAAGTTAGAAATAATACTCTTCCTAGTATTGCATTAGGAAGAGTATTTTAAAATAAGGAGTTTACATGGATTTATGCGATATTTTAGTAGCTAAAGCTGCTCAATTTGTGCTTGATACCGCTCATAATGACGGGTTAGCCCCTATGTCTATTGCGGTGTATGATAGAAATGGTTTACCCACTTATTTTATGCGTATGCAAAATGCTGTAAAACTTGGTATTCCATTAGCTTATGAAAAAGCTAAAACCTCTGCTCTTATGGGTGTTACTACAAGACAAATGCACGATAGGTTACAAAATGAAAAACTCACACTAGCAGATTTTTGCGGCTCTGCCACAACCAGCTTAGTAGGCGGGGTACCAATTATTTACGAAGAAAAAATTCTTGGTGGTGTAGGTGTAAGTGGTAGAAAACCTGTTGATGACGAAAAACTTGCAATTTTATTTTGTGAAAAATTTGCTGAATTTATGAAGGAAAGCATAGAAAAATAACTTTTTATATAAAATTATAGAATTAATAAAACAAATGCCTGCACTATAAATAATGCAGGCATTTTTATTGCTTTATGCTTTATTTAATTATTAAACTCTACTCATAGTATCTTGTAATTCTTGTGCTTGCTCGGCAAGTTCGCGTATAGCATCAGCTGATTGTAAAATAGCTTCCGCATTTTTGTTTACAACTTCATTAATATCACTCATA
>CAYJFV010000056.1:2979-9442 GCA_964369275.1 uncultured Desulfovibrionaceae bacterium | reverse complement strand
AACCATCTCGCCGTCCTACCGACGGTAGATATGGCGAAAACCCTAACAGGTTACAACACTATTTTCAGTTTCAAGTTATTATGAAACCATCTCCACTTGAAGTGCAAGACATGTATCTTGAAAGTTTAAAAGCCCTTGGCTTAAACCCTGCTGAACATGATATCCGCTTTGTTGAAGACGATTGGGAATCGCCTACTCTTGGTGCATGGGGGCTTGGTTGGGAAGTTTGGCTAAATGGCATGGAAGTTACCCAATTTACATACTTCCAGCAAATTGGCGGTATTGAACTTGACCCTATAAGTGTAGAATTAACCTATGGTCTTGAAAGACTTGTTATGTACTTACAAGGTGTTGAATCTGTTTATGATCTTAAATGGAATGAGCATGTTACCTATGGTGAAATTTTCTTACAAAATGAACAAGAGCAATCACAATACAATTTTGAAGAAAGCGATGCCGAAATGTTGCTAACTCATTTTAACGATTTTGAAAAAGAATGTCAGTCACTTATCGAGAAAAAACTCGTTATGCCTGCTTATGATTATCTGCTAAAATCTTCACATACTTTCAACTTATTAGATGCCCGCGGTGCAATTTCTATTACCGAACGTGCTGGTTATATTGGAAGAGTTAGAGCAATGGCAGCAAATATTGCAAAAATATATGTTGCAAAACGTGAAGAAAAAAATTTAGAAAAATAAATTTGAGGAAAAATAAGTATGTCTGACTTTATTTTAGAAATAGGAACTGAAGAAATTCCTGCTCGTTTTTTAGAAAATACTCAAAAAGAATTAGTTCGCCAATTTGGTGAAGCTTTAGCCGAGGCAAATTTAGCTTATGAAGCAATAGAAGCCTTTGCTACACCTCGCCGTGCTGTTTTGCATATAAAAAATCTTGCTGAAAAGCAAGAAGTTAAAGAAGAAACTTTTTCAGGGCCTGCACAAAAAATTGCCTACCAAGAAGACGGTACTTTATCAAAAGCAGCTCAAGGTTTTTTACGTGGGCATAATACAGATGAAAAAGATATTTTCTTATTAGAAACAGAAAAAGGCGTATATATTGCCATTAAAAAATTAGTGGGTGGCTTAACTGCTAAAGAAGTTTTAGAAAATATTTGCCCTAAAATTATTCTTTCATTACCTTTTGCTAAAAAAATGCGTTGGGGTTCTTCACGCTTAACTTATGCTCGCCCAATACACTGGATTTTAGCTTTGCTTGACTCTGCTACCCTAAACTTCAAAATAGATTCTATTCAAAGCTCAAACACAACTGATGGGCATAGAATACACGGGCAAAAAGCAAAACAAATTTCTTCTACTTCTGAATATTTTAATGCTATTAAAGAGCAAGCCATTGTTTTAAATTCAGAAGATAGAAAACAAACTATTATCGACTTAGGTAATAAAGAAGCTGAAAAAATTGGTGGAAAAATTCTTTGGAAAGATAGCCTTTTAGACGAAGTAAAAGGTTTAGTAGAATTTCCTGTTCCAATTATTGCAGACTTTGATTCCTCTTTTTTAGAAGTACCCCGCGAAGCTTTGCTAACAAGTATGGAATCTCATCAAAAATCTTTTGGTATTGAAGATAAAAATGGCAACCTTATGCCACACTTCCTTACCGTTTTAAACCTTGAACCTAAAGAAAGAGCTTTAGTAAAACAAGGTTGGGAACGAGTTTTGCGTGCAAGGCTAGAAGATGCCCGCTTTTTTTGGAAAACAGATAACGCCGTTTTAGAAGCAAATGCTTTTGAAACTTGGCGTGAAAAATTAAATAAAGTTATTTTCTTAGGCCCTCTTGGTTCTATTGGCGATAAGTCTACAAGAATTTCTAAACTAATGGGTGAACTTGCTTCAAAACTTAATCTCGATGTAAACCTTGCAAAAGAAGCAGGTGAATACTCTAAAGTTGATTTAGTAAGTTCAATGGTAAATGAATTTGACACCCTACAAGGTATTATGGGGGGTATTTACGCTAAAGTATTAAGTAAAGAAGCTTTAGGTAATGCAATTAGCGAACATTATTTACCAGCTGGCCCAGAAACAGAAGTTCCTTCAAATGATTATGCTGCCCTACTCTCTTTATGTGATAAAGTGGATACCTTAGTAGGCTTATTTGGCTTAAACAATATCCCAACAGGTGCGGCAGACCCTTACGCTCTTCGCCGTTGTGCCTTAGGTGTTGCCCGTATTTTGCGTGATAAAAATTGGAATTTAAATATTAAAGAAATTTTTGCTTCATCTTATTCCTTCTATAATGCAGATATAAAGTGGAAGCTTGATAAAGAAACCACTTTAGAAAAACTTTATGAATTTTACCTTGCACGTGTAAAAAACCTTCTATTAAATGAAGGGCATGATACTTTCTTTGTAGATGCTATTTTAAATGCTAAAAATGCAAATGTGCTTTCAATGCCTGCTTTAACCGCTAATTTGTTAGCTCTTGAAGCTTTTTCAAACCATAATAACTATATAAGTGTAGTTCAAAGCTACAAGCGTGTAACAAATATTATTAGAAAACAAGCAGAAGAATACACATTGTCTACTTCTATAGACTCTACTTTATTAGAAAATGATGATGAAAAAAACTTAGCATCTAAACTTACAACCTTTACTGAAAGCTTTAATACAGCATATAATAATAATGACTTTAATTCTTGCTATGCTTGTATTATTGAATTGGCACCATTAATTGATGCTTTCTTCAATTCAACAATGGTAATGGCAGAAAATTTGCAAGTTAGACAAAATAGACTTAATATATTAAATACTATTCAAAATGCTCAGAATAGTTTAATTGATATTGCAGCCTTACAAATATAATTGCTTTTTAATTGTATAGCATTTAAAGAGTTATACGGGTATGTGTTACTAAATTAAGAACTTATGTTTTTGTTCTATAGTAAAAAATGAATTAGAAGCACAAACTAAAAAGAAGGTGTTTTATGGCTTACTTTCGCAAGTTGACACATATACTAGATAGTATTGATGCTAAATTAGAATCGAACGAGTCTTGGCTTATTCTTATTAATGCCGACCCAGATGCTATAGCCTGTGCATTAGCCTTAAAAACACTTCTTGGCAAAAAAGTAAAAAAAGTTGAAATTGCTCATATAAATAAAATTACAAGACCCGATAACCTCACGATGATTAGACTTCTTCATATTCCAATGTTTTTTTGGGATTCTGAATTAAAGTCTAATTATCAAAGGTTTGCTATTGTTGATTCTCAGCCACATCATAGCCCTGCTTTTAGCGGTATTGATTTTGATTTAATCATAGATCATCACCCAGTTACAGAGCAATCTGTTGCTTCATCAGAGCAAACTTTGTCTTATATACTACCTGACAGGGCATCTTGTGCTTCTTTCCTTACAGAACTGCTATATAATGCGAAAATAAAAATAGGTAAAAACCTTGCTACAGCCTTACAGTATGGAATTAGAGTAGATACAGGCTCTTTTGGCAGAAGAACAACAGAACTTGATTTAAGAGCATATCACTACTTAAGTAGATTTGCCGACCATACCTTACTTATGCACATTCTAAGAAGTGAATACTTTCTTGATTGGTTGCCATACTTTGCAAAAGCAATTGAAAATTTAATTCCTTGCCATAGTGGGAATATTTGCTTTATTGGCGATATTGATAGTTCAGATATTTTAGTTGTTGTTGCAGACTTTTTTCAAAAAATACACGGCTTGCAGTGGGTTGCTGTGGCTGCTAAATATGAAAACACACTTATTTGTGTGTTTAGAGGTAATGGCAAGGTAGATTTAGGGAAACTTGCAAGTAAAGCCTTTGGAAAGTTTGGCTCAGCAGGTGGACACCGCCAAATGGCAAGAGCAGAAATACCCCAAGAGAATATTTCTGCCCCAATTTATGAATTTATTTGTGCTTCGTTTGACGATGCTTTTCCAAAGTCTAAAACTAAATTGTTATCCCGTCTAAAGTAAGTCTTTCTAAAAGTTTTTCTCTTAGAATTTTAGCCATATCGCCCACATTTCCTTTTCCAACTGGGCGGTGGTCGTACTTAACAACGCTTATACAGCCATACGAACTGCCAATAGCAAAAATTTCATCTGCTTCATAAAGCATATTATCGGTAATATCTGTAAGGCGAACTTTTCCTAATTCTTCCGCAATTCTAATAGCTAATAATACAGTTGTACCTATAAGAATATTATCAAATTTTGGAAAATAGAAAGTGCCGTCTTTATACATTGCTACATTACATACAGAAGATTCCGCTAAATGCCCTTTATCATCAAAAGCAAAAACTAGGTCTACACCGTTATCTTGTGCTTCTTTAGCCATTAAAGCGTTAGGTAAGTAGTTAGTTGATTTTATGCGAGCAAGGTATTTTTGCTTTACTGGAATTTTTGAGTGAGTTGCGGTATAGCCTTTTTCAAATTTTGTTTTATCGTAGGTATTACTTTCAAGAGCAATAATATATAAACTTGATTTATCACATTCATAAGGGTTTACACCAAAACTACCACGTCCACGCCCTACAAAAACGCGTATATTACCATGCTGAAAAGCGGCAACTTTAGCCACTTCATTTATAATACGCCTTAATTCATCAGAACTAACTGGGCAAGATAAACCAATTGATGCCATAGAATTTTCTAAGCGGCTTAAGTGTTTATCTATGTGAAAAATTTTACCATTTGTACATGCTAGTGATTCAAAAACTGCATCGCCACGGTGTACCATGTGGTCATCCATTGGCATTAACAATGCACGTGCATCAGTGCAAATTACACCAAGTTCATGGTTATAAAATGCCTTAATATCTTTTGCTATTTTAGGTGTAGTTTCTTTATATAAACTCACATATTCGTCAAAGCTAACCACTTTCATCTTTTTTTCCTTATTTTGTATAAAATGCATATAAATATATAACTAGCGTGCTTAGAAGAGATTGAACTTGCAGCTTTTTGCTATAACGGGGTGCTTCGTGTTATTTATTTCATTAGCTTATGTAAGAGCTTTTCTTCTTATCATACGCATAAAAAATTGGGCGATATTCCCCTTCATTTTTTTTAATTGAAATAACGCTTTTAATCAAGGTTTATTTTATATAGGATAAAACATTAACAGTTCTAGCTTTTTATATTTCTGGTAGCAAATAAAAAAAGAAGCATAATTCAATGCTTCTTTTTATTTTGCTTGTTATAGATTTATATTACTAGAAATCTACTTTTTCACCATAGTAAGTTGCTTTGAAAAGTTTTTCCATGGTTTGTGGGTCAATTGTTCGTGGGTTTGTTCCTGTGCAAGGGTCTGCACAAGCAGCTTCTGAAATAACGTTTAATTGCTTTAAAAATTCTGCTTCATCAACACCAAATTCTTTGAGTGTTTTTGGCATATTCATTTCTGCTTTAATTTCAATAAGCTTTGCAACAAGAGAATTAACTAGTTCTTCTGTTGTATTTCCTGCTAAACCAAGATATTTTGCAATTTGTGCATATCTTACACCAGCTTCTTTAGCATTGTATTGCACAACATAAGGAAGATAAATTGCATTTGCACAACCATGAGGAATACCAAACATTCTACCTGTTTTATGTGCCATTGAGTGAACAATACCTAAAATTGCATTTGAAAATGCCATTCCTGCCATACATTGTGCTATATGCATTTCATTTCTTGCTGTTTTTTCACCCTTGTAAGAGTTTACAATATTATCAACTATCATTTCAATAGATTTCATTGCTAAGGAATCTGTCATTGGATTTGCTACAACTGAAACATAGGCTTCAAATGAATGTGTTATAGCGTCCATACCAGTGTTTGCCACTAAAAGTGGTGAAAGTGATTGAACTAAGTTTGTATCAACAATAGCAACATCAGGTGTAATATTATAATCGGCTATTGGGTATTTAATATTGTTTTTCTCGTCAGTGATAATTGAAAAGGCAGTTACTTCTGTGCCTGTACCACTTGTAGTTGTAACGGCTATGAAACTTGCTTTTTTTCTAAGAGTTGGAAGATTGAAAGGCTTTGCTGCTTCTTCAAAAGTAAATTCTGGGTTTTCATAGAAAATCCACATAGCTTTTGCCGCATCAATAGGCGAGCCACCACCAACGCCAATAATAATATCAGGTTGGTATTCATTCATTGCTGTTACGCCACGCATAACTGTTTCAACTGATGGATCCGCCTCAATGCCAATAAATAAAGTGCTATCTATACCTGCTTCTTTTAAATTTCCTTGAATTAAAGCAGTTGTGCCATCTGTAACCATTCTTTCAGAACCAATAACTATGAAAGCTTTTTTACCGCTGATTGACTTTAAATGTTCTAAAGCATTTTCTCCAAAATAGACATCTCTTGGAATTGTAAATCTTTGCATTTTTTTATCCTATGTGTTAAAAATTTAAAACGAAGATTCGTTATATACATAGAATAAAATTTGTGCAAGAAGGCACTTTAATGTTTGTTGCTCACTAAATGGTATG
>CAYJFV010000056.1:0-2893 GCA_964369275.1 uncultured Desulfovibrionaceae bacterium | reverse complement strand
TCTTTTCCTAATGGTGTAAGCGAGTATTCAACAACAGGAGGAACAGCAGGGTAAATTTTACGTGCAACAAGGTTATTTTCTTCTAACTTTCGAAGTTGTTGAGTAAGCATTTTTTGAGTAATGTTTGGTATAATTCTAAGAAATTCATTAAATCGTATCTGTTCAGATTCATGCAAGCTCCACAATATTGTAGACTTCCACTTTCCAGATAATACCTCAAGGGCAACTTCCATTTCTCTTGTAAAGTTACTACAAGAAACTTTATTTTCTCTATCTTCTGGCAAAATTAACTCCTTGTCAGTAAAAATTCCGACTTTATTTGTATATAGTAGTAGATAATTTAAATCAAGAAGAAAAATTTAGGCTTTAAAAAATAAATTGAACATATAAATTTAGCGGCTTTATCTAAGCTAATATTTTAACCTAAAGCTATATTATAAATAGAGGCACTTTAATATTTACCCTAAGCTATTCATAAGCAATTTCTTTTAAAACTAGTGTAGATAAAATATTTGCTTCCTCAAGTTGTTCTTGCGTCAATTCTTTCATAAGTTTAGCATTATCTTCTTGTGTATCTTCCATTCCAAGTTTTTCAGCAACTAATAAATATGCGTAGGCCTTTATTTTATCTATTGGTGTACATACACCGTGGTAGTGCATCAAATATAGGTTATAGAAAGCAGTTGCATTGCCTTGTTTGGCTGCAAGTTCGTACCAAAACCTAGCAATTAAAATATCTTGCTGAACTCCTATGCCATCTCTATACATATCAGCTAGATAAACTTGTGAAACAATGTCTCCATTTTTTGCTGCAATTTCATAGAAAAGTGCCGCTGTTTCATAATCTTGATTCGTTGCAATACCGTGATAGTGCATATAACCTAGCATACGTTGAGAATATGCCTCATCGTTATCAGAGCCTTTTATGAACCATTCAACTGCTTTATCATAATTTTGTTCAATGCCTTCGCCATAATAATACATGTGCCCTATAGCTGTTTGAGCATCTGCATTCCCTTTAAGAGCCGATAGTTCATATAATTCAGCCGCTTTTTTGTAGTCGGGGTATGTTTCATGTTGATAATATAGCTTAGCAAGGTCAAATAATGCCTCGTGCTGTTCTAATTCCACTGCTTTATTAAAGTAGAAAGATGATTTTTCTAAATCTTGCGAAATATATTCACCCTTACTGTATAGCTTAGACAATGCATAAATTGCATCAGGATTATCAAGCTCGGCAGCTTTTAGATAATAGTCTAAAGCTATGTGGAAATTTTGCTCAACACCTTCGCCTTTTTCATGCATAGTGGCTACCATATATAATGCCGAGGGTTCATTTTGCAAACTCGCCTTTAAATACCAACGCATAGCACTTTCATTGTTTTCATCAACACCTATACCATAATAATACATTGTAGCGATGTGATATTGAGCATGAACATAGTCTTGATACGCTGCTTGTAGTAACCATTCAAGTGCTTTACCATAGTTTTCTTCAACCCCATTCCCATGGTAATACATAGTGCCAACCATGTATTGAGCAAAAGGAAAACCAAGTTCGCCTGCTTTTTTATACCAAGTTAGTGCTTTTTCGTAGTCTTGCAAAACGCCAATGCCTCTTTCATAAATAAGTGCAAGGTCGCACATAGACAAGATATAGCCCTGCTCTGCCGATTTTTCATACAATTCAATTGCTTTTATGATATTTTGAGCAACTTCTTCACCATTTTTATATATTCTAGCAAGATAAAACTGTGCTTCTGCATCGCCACTTAACGCAAGTTCCTTAGTTTTTTCAAATTCACTTTGCATACTTTTACCTCTGCTTGATTTTTCTAATTTTATGTACGTTATATTATTTTGCACCATATTGCATTAAAATATCTGTAATGCCCGCATGTTCATGCTTTTAGCTAATTCAAGGATAGGTGGTGTATTTTCGCTTTTTGGGTTTGGGTTAGCACTATTTTTTAGTAGCAATTCCACTACCTCTTTTGTTTGCACTTGACTTGCTATCATTAGAGCTGTCCAACCAACATTATCTATCGCATTGATATCAGCTTTATTGTCTAATAAAATTTGTATTGCCTCTAATTGCCCAAATTGAGCTGCCCACATAAGAGCAGTCCAACCGTCATTATCTGCGGCGTTAATGTCCGCACCATATTCAAGCAATAAATTAATGAGTATTGGTTCATTTGCTATACTTGCAAGCATTAAAGGAGTTAGCCCCATATCATTATCTTTAGCATTGACGCTTAATTTATCGCTCGATACTTGTTCAATAATTAGTTCAATATTCTTATTTTGTATTGCTTTTAATAAAGGAGTAGAAAGCTCAAGGTCACGCATAGCTGAATAACCCGCGAAACTTCTAGCATTTTCTTCTACATTTTCTGGAGTTTGTAGCTTTTTTGCATCATCAATCATAGCTTGATAGTATTCATCTAGCGACTTTGCAAAAAGATTTTGCGGCAAGAAAATAATGTATGAAAAAAGTAATAATAACAAAAAACGCATAGAAAACTCCTTTATAATGAAAACATTATATATAGTCGTAAATATAATCAAGCTTATTCATTTAAAAATCTTTATCACCTCAAAATGTAAAACTTTTTCTTTATTATACCTTTCTTTTTGCTCATGCATTCTACTCTTGGCTTACTTTGGCTTTACAACTTGTTTTACTAATAATTTTTTTCTCTATTATCACACGCAGGAAAAAACAAGCTAAAAATAAGAGAAAAGCAATAAGTTTTTTACTTATTGCTTTTCAATATAAATACTGTGATTTTGCTTTATACAAGCTGATTTTTGGCTTATTGACTTATATATAAATGGTGTGCCTAGCGAGAATCGAACTCACGGCCTTCAGCTCCGGAGGCTGACGCTC
>CAYJFV010000055.1:0-9455 GCA_964369275.1 uncultured Desulfovibrionaceae bacterium | reverse complement strand
CTAAAAAATGCCTAATGCCTGATTTTATTAGCTTGTGCTTTGGATAAAATATATTTTGATTATTTGGTATTTTTAAATATAAATAATGACAACTTACCAAAAAACGGACAAACATAAAAAAATGAATTAAATAGCTACATTGAACTTTGGTAATTGGGGGTTAAGGAAGAGGGGGCGAGGGGAGAGAACTAAAGGGGGTGAATTTTGTTGATTTTTGCCTTGTTACACAAGAAAAGGGCATAATCTAAATATTTAAAAATGATATTTCTTTAGCCCTGTAAGGTAAAAATCACCCTAAAATGAAACCCCCTTTTGGTTTCTCCCCAGGAAAAAGAAAAAATATAAATAAGTTAATCTACCAAACAAACTATGGCAAAGCCTAAAATTTTTCAGCAAAGAAAAATCAAAACCAATTATTCCCTTACAAAATCCGCTTTATATTCTTGCACAGAACTTCTTTGTTCATTACTAGTTAAAATATTGTGCAAGCTTTCTATAGTATCTGCCATACATGAACCAATTTCATCATATTTTATACATGTTTGTAAATTATTGGTAAGCCTTGCTTGAATAGCATGGTTTTCAAAAGGAAGCGTAGTTTGTGCAGTGTTTTCGCGTGTATTAATTTCTATGTACAAACTTTGCTCGCTTGGAGTAATTTTTTGCACTTCATATTGTGTAATATAGAAAGCTAAATCTACGCCAGTTTCTTTTTTTAATGCCCTTGCTTTTCTATTTATTATCAATCTATCAATAGTAGAAAGCGTTTTAGTTTCATCAATTTGTGAGGATTGAGCAAGAATATTATTCAATTTTACTTCAAAGTTTAGATTAAATGCAAAGAAAAGAGTTGCAAATAAAATTATACCTAACAAAAATTTTATATTTGCTGGTCTTTCATATTCGCTAGCATCTATTTTTTCTTTTTTACTAAGTATGGAACGAGCGAAGAAAAATCTCATAAATTTCCAGTGATTATTTTGATTGTAATTTTAAAGGTTCTTCTAATTCACCTGTTAAGGCTTCAATTGCTATCATTGAATCTTTTAAACAATGTGCATATTTTCTATCAATATCTAGCTCTAAGCAGAGTGCAAACCTTGTTTCTAAGTCAGCAATAGTTTCTTCTGTGCTTTTTTTAAGAAATGGTTTCAGCCCTCTTGGAACTCGAAAATACGCTTCACCGCGTCTAGTTGAAATACCAATTGTAAAAGTATTTGGTCCTACTCGTACTGGTTGTGGGTCTAGTTCAGCAACATGGTAACTTAAAGATACACCAGTTTTACCATAGTAGCTATCCATAACTTCACGCAATTCACGTTCTTCATGTATGCTTATAACCTGTGCATCATCAATCATTGAATCTTGCTGAGAACGCCTTGGCGTGCCACGAAAAGATAAAAGAATAAGATAAGCTACAAGAAAAAAAACAACACTAATAAAGGTAATTTGCCCAACTGTAGTAGATAAAAATTGCTTTAGAGAAGAAAAAGATGAATTAGAGTTCTTCGCCATATATATCTCGTATAAATTTTAGAATTGAACCTTACGTTTTGCAGAAGAAGGAATGTTTAATGCTGTACGATATTTTGCAACTGTACGCCTTGCCATCTGTACGCCAAGTTCATTTTTTAGAAGTTCACATAGTCTATCGTCAGATAGTGGTGATTTTGGGTTTTCTTCTGAAATATATTTTTTAATCGCTGCCTTTACCGATTCAGAACCAACCTCAGTTCCATCGCCTAATGACAAAGCAGAGTTGAAGAAAAACTTAATTTCATACATTCCATGCGGTGTAGCAAGGTATTTGTTGGTAGTAATACGTGAAATTGTTGATTCATGCATGCTAATATCATCGGCTACAGTTTTAAGAATAAGAGGCTTTAGCTGTGTAAGCCCATGTTCAAAAAAAGCACGCTGATATTTTAAAATAGATTCTAATACTTTATATAAGGTACGTTGACGCTGATGAATTGCCTTGATAAGCCATGAAGCAGCTTTTTGCTTTTCCATAAAAAAGCCTTTTTCTTCTTGCCCTAATGAGTCTAGCATATCGGTAGAGTAGCTTTCACTCACTTGAAGGTGAGGCATATCGTCTTCATTAAGCACTATTACAAAATCATCGTTCATTTTATAAACATAAGCATCTGGTGAAATATAAAAATTTTCAGTTTCTCCGTATTCTGAACCTGGCATAGGATCAAGCGATTGAATTATTTGAATATATTCAAATAAAGTTTCATCATCAATTTTAAATTTCTTTGCTAGGGCTTTATAGCGGTTATTTTCTAAATCTGGCAGATGATTGGTAATAAGTTCAAGTAGTATAGGATCTCTGTCATAGTTTAGATTTTTTATTTGCACTAGCAAGGTTTCTTGCAAATCTTTTGAAGCTACGCCAACTGGGTCGAAATTTTGGATAGTGTGTAAAACAGTGGCTACTTCATTCGTTCCTGTTTTTGTTAGCTCTGCTATTTCTTCAAGGCTAGACTTCAAATAGCCAGTATTCTCTAAACTACCAATAATAACTTCGCCAATTTCCATTTGCTCTTCTGTTAGGGGCGAAAAACGTAATTGCCATAATAAGTGCGAAGCAAGCGTTGGTTTTGCCGCATAGCGTGACTCAAAAGAAACATCATCTTCAAAGGATTCATATTCTTTATGACTCGATACTTTTGATGTGCTTGATAATTCACCAAGATAATCTTCCCAGTCGGCTGAGGAAGAAACTTCAGTGTCATACACATTATCAGGTTCAGAGGCGGAAGCATCTGCACGGACTTCATTAAATTCTTGCTCGATTGCTGTATCGTAAGATTCTTCAAGGAAAGGGTTTTCCATAAGTTCAGATGAAATTGTATCAATCAATTCAATTCGCGAGAGCTGAAGTAATTTAATCGCTTGTTGCAACTGTTGCGTCATTATCAACTGTTGCGAAAGTTTCATCTGTTGTCTTAGTTCTAAAGCCATGCAATATTATCCACCAAAATTTTATTAAATGTATTTTGGCATACTTTTTGAAAAGAAGCAAGTTTTTCTTTTATATCTATCTAAGGTGATTATGTTAATTGTACAAAAACTAAGGTTTATTGTCTAAGGCATGCTTAAAATCCACATAACTCTGCCAACTATTTCACTGTCGCCCATTACTTTATCTAGTGGAATTGGCACATAAGATGGATTATCTGAAAATAATGATAAACCGCCTTCTTCATTCATTTTTATTCTTTTAATCATTCTTCCTAAATAAGGGCGTTCTACAACGTATACGCCGCCCTCTTGCATAGTTCCATTGTAGGGTGTAACGCCAACATAAGAACCTTTAGGAATTGTTGGGTGCATACTGTCGCCATCAACTTTTAGCGAATACATATTCGCAAAATTATATTGCGGAAGTATTGAAATTATTGCTATAGGTTCATTTTCAATAAGTTCAACCTCACCGCCAGCACCTGTGAAACCATAAACTGGTATTTTATGCAGATTTGTACCTTCTACATAGTCGATTGGGGCATTTTCGCCAATGCGTGTAATTGTTGGAATATCGCTTTTGTCGTAAGTGGTATCTTCATTGCTTTGCCCTAATGACAAAAGCGGAATTTCAAGTTTATCAAACCATTCACAAATTGTTTTATAACCCGCACTCATATCTTTATTAAGTACATTATAGAGTTTGGATTTTGTGGTTTCAGTTAAGCCCAAAAAAGTAGAAAGTTCATTTAATGATTTAAAACGTCCAGAAGTGATTTGTGATTGCAAAACCTCAATAATTCTTTCTTCATTCTTCATTTTTCAGCTCCTTATCGTATTTATAGCACAAAGCAAACTATTATAAAGTTGTTTTGAATAAAATTCCTATGACGTTTAAAAGCATTTTTTTTGATAAAAACCATGTTTTTTAGCTAAAATATACTTTTAAAGTCATATTATAAACAATAATTATAATGATAATTTTCATACAGAAAACATTATTTTTATCATATTAGCAAAAACATAATATATAATTTAGTAAATTTAGTCAATTACAAAATATTTTTAATTCTCATTGACTTAAATTATCATATTTGATAAATAATAATTTATAGTTGTTGTTTTAGTATTAATTTATAAAATTATAAATGAATTATTTTGATTAGATAGACTTTTTTTAAATATTAGCAAAATTTATAAAAATAATTCTAGGACGAAATGAGGTTAAGAGGTGTTTTAGAAATGTTGAATGATTTTGATGAGGTTATTGAGGGAAAAGGGGTTTTTGTTAATAATTTTGAACAACAAGTACATGAGCATACTAATATATATTGTACTAGTGAAAATGCACTACTTTATACTGTAAATAAAAATAGTAAGTTAGCTAAGAAAAAAACTG
Organism: uncultured Desulfovibrionaceae bacterium; assembly: GCA_964369275.1. GTDB lineage: Bacteria > Desulfobacterota > Desulfovibrionia > Desulfovibrionales > Desulfovibrionaceae > CAYJAZ01. The sequence goes on along the minus strand of CAYJFV010000055.1, from coordinate 5,086 downwards.
TAAGGGAAAAACTAGTAATTAGTAAGAATAGTATACTAAATATAGTACGAGAGAATGGCTTTATAATTAATACTTCTAAGCAGAGCATTTTCAATGTTTCATTATTTGAGGGTATTTTAGAGCATAAAAACGATGGTTTAGTTATGGGGTATGAAAATAATACAAGTTTATCAAGCAGTAAAGAAAGTATAATAGGTACTACTTCTTGCACGCATGAAGTTTTTTATCCTTCACTTTGGTGTTGTGAAGTTGTAACAAGTAAAGTGTATAATTTAGTTCAAGAATCTAACATATTACTTGTTTTGCCAGAGCTTTACGCTAAGTGCCAATTACTTATGGCAAGTGCAAAAATATCGCATTTTTTATGCAGTATAGTGCATGAAGAATCACTTAAAATTAATTATATTTGGCTATGCTATGATAATGAATATTATGAAAAATATATAAAAAATATTCATTAAAATGTACGAATAAATTAAATAGAGCTTTTTTTAGAAATTTAGAGGTATGAGGTAGTTATGCAGCAAATAGTTTTATTTCCAGAGCATTTAGGAAGTTTACGTGCTATATGCACAAGGTTTAGAAAATCGCGTGAAACAGTAAAAAAATGGTATGCACAAGGGGCACCAATTGGCTATGATGGCTATAAATTTTGTGCCGAATATAATCAATTACAAAATTGGTTAGTTGAGCAAGATAAGGAACGTAAATTTATTATTAAACAATAACACATTAAAATTTATATAAATTTATAATGTACATTGTACACAGTAGAACTGCTTTTGTAGGTAAATATAAACCTACAAAGGCAGTTTATTTTTTAAATATCTAAAATAGATTTTAGCATTTTTGATACAAAATTTAGCAAATTAAAATCTTTGTCAACTACCTACAAAAAAAAGTTACGCGTCCAAGTGCGTTTATGTGCGAACCATAAAAAAAGGCATGCTATAAGGCACTTGTGAAGAGAAGATACACCAAAAGGTGTATAAAAATGATTTAGTTATGAGGGTTTATAGGATTATGTAGAGTTGTAGAATTAAATAAAAAGAGGTTGGATATGCAAGGTAAGCTAAGTTCAGAAGAAAGTAATGCTAGGGTAGTTTTGGCTCATAAAAGTATTTCTAAAGATGGGCATGTTTTTTCATATAATTATGAAGAGAATTTTAATTTAGCTCATGCTCATGTTGAGAAAGCGGAAGGCAAACTTGTAGATCATAAAAGCGACCCTGGTGGCATTACCAAATATGGTATTTCACTAAGATTTTTAGAAGATTATTCTAAAACAGAAAATGGGCGTGCAGTATTAAACTCTTTAAAAATTTTTACAATAACGCGTAATTCAATAGTGCAACTAAGGCAAGAGCAAGCAAAGCATATTTTATATAATGCATTTTGGCTTTCACCACAAATTGATAAATTACCACAGCGTATAGCAATAGTTATATACGATTTTGCGGTAAATAGCGGTTCTTATTATGCAATTCGGTTACTTCAAAAAGCAATTGGAGCAAAAATAGACGGTATAATAGGCAAAGAAACAATAATAAAGGCTGCTTTGGCAAGTACCACGCTTTCTAAAGAAAAGCAAATAATAAAGTTTTTACTTGAAGAGCGTGTAAAGTTTTATATTCGTTTATCAAAGTCAAAACCTGCAATGCAAGTATTTCTAAATGGTTGGCTAGCAAGAGTGGAGAATTTGCGTATCTATATTAACCAAATAATTAATGAGCAAGAAAAAAAGCTATAACAAAGGAGCATACTATGTTTGATACATTTATGGAAAATTGGGAATTATTTCTTACATCAATTATTGCAATATCGGCATTTATCTGTGCATTTTTGAATACTCCAACTGAAGATTCTTCAAGTATTTATAAAATCTTTTATTCAATTCTAAATTACTTAGCTTTTAACATAAACAAGGCAGAAAACAAGGAAAAGTAAAACATACGGGGCAGGTATGTATAAAGATGTAGTAAAGATAATATCAGGAATAATGGAAGCAATACGGATAGTGTATGATAAATATAAATCAAAAAAAGCAAATAATTATCGCACTGATATTCGCAACAATCCTACAGGGGTGTTCCTTGATAAGTTCGGAAAATCTAAGCAAAAGTGATACAAAAAATTCTCCACTACCACCAATTTTCGAATCAAGCAGGGTAATAGAGGTTGAGGGTGAAAAAGGCATTTGGATAAACGAAGAAGATACAGCTGAATTATTATTGTGGTTACATGAATTAGAAAATAAGTAAGAGGTGAACTATGAATAATGAAGATGAAACTCTTATCAACACAAATACAAAAACAAAGAAATTATCTGTAAGGCATGAATTATTTTGCACATATTTATTTGCAGGCGATAGCCAAACAGAAGCGTATCAAAAAGCTTATGGTATTCGTCAAAAAAATTCAGCAATAGCAAAATCTGCCTCAAGGCTTGCAAGTAAGGCTGAAATTGTTGAAAGACTTGAAGAAATGCGTGAAAGAATGCGTAAGCAAGTTCACGAAGAATTACTAGCAACAGCCCTTTGGACGCGTGATAAAGCTGTAGAAGTATTGATGAAAATTATTGAAGAGGGAAACCCTGTTTCTACACTAAATGCAGTAAAGCAGCTCAATTCAATGTATGGCTTTAATACAGCAGAAGTTCAAGAAAATGAACAAGATGAAGCAAATTCAATTGAGGTTAGGCTTGTTCCTATAAAATCTTCAAAATCTAACGCGGTAAATAGTAAAGATAAGTTGAATGAGTAAAAAAATAGAGAGTTTGCTATGTATACTCAAGTAGATTTTAGTGAGTCATTCAAAGGGCTTTTTGAACCCTTCCGCTATAAAATATTTTATGGTGGGCGTGGTGGTGCAAAGTCTTGGCATTTTGCAATAGCTCTTCTTCTACTTTCTTGCAAGGAAAAAAGAAGAATATTATGCACGCGTGAATACCAAAGTTCAATAAATGAATCGGTGCAAAAGCTTCTTGTGGAAAGCATAGAAAGAATGAATTTATCAAGCAATTTTGTTTGTACTGAAAAGAAAATTGTAGGTAAAAATGGTTCAGAATTTTTATTTCATGGACTTAGACACGATATAAATAAAATTAAGTCATTAGAAAATATAGCAATTTGTTGGGTGGAAGAAGGGCATTCAGTTAGTAAAAAATCGTGGGAAACGCTTATTCCAACAATACGTAAAGAGGGTTCAGAAATTTGGGTTTCTTTTAATCCAGATATTGAAGAAAATGATACATACCAAAGGTTTGTAAAATTTCCACAAGAAAATTCCTTAGTAAAAAAGGTAACGTATAGAGATAACCCTTGGTTTCCTAAGGTGCTAATGAAAGAGCTTGAAAATTGTAAAAAGAATGACTTTGAGGCCTATTTGAATATATGGGAGGGGGAATGTCAAAATACTTCTGAAAAGCAAATTTTTAGGAATAAATATGAAGTTCTTCCATTTGAAAGCCCGCTAGAAGCAGCTTTTTATCATGGGGCAGATTGGGGGTTTGCAGTTGACCCAACCGTATTAATACGTGCTTTTGTACAAGAAAATACTTTGTATGTGGATTATGAAGCCTACGGTTTAGGTGTTGAACTAGATAAAACGGCAAATCTTTTTGATATTATTCCTACAGCTAGAACTTTTCCAATAAAAGCAGATAGTTCACGCCCAGAAACAATACAATTTATGAAGAAAAGAGGTTTTAATATAACAGGTGCAAAAAAATGGGGTGGAAGTGTACTTGATGGCATAGGTATATTAAAGTCTTTCGATAAAATTATTATACATCCTAGGTGTGTACATACAATAAACGAAGCAAAACTTTATAGCTATAAAACAGATAATAATACAGGAAAAATTCTTCCTTATATAGAAGATGCGAATAACCATTGTTTTGATGCACTTAGGTACGCCTTAGACGATTATATTAAAGGGCGAATACCAATGAAATTTAGAAAATAAACTTTATATTGTAAAATTAAAGGCAAAAAAATGAAAAAAGAGATGAAATTTCGTAAAACAGCAAATTTTGAAAATATCGAGCAAGAAAAAGTATCTTCTTTTGAAAACCAGCATAATATTTATTCCTTGCATGCAAATACTTTAGGGCAAACCAACATAAGGCAAAAAGAGCATTGCCTTGCTTTAGATAATGCCTTACCGCAAGAATTTTATGATATTGCTATGCTTTCGTATGAAAAAACGGGCTTTTTGGGCTATGCATTTTTAGAAAAAATTTCGCAAAATGCACTTATAAGTGCAGGTGTTGAAACCTTAGCCGATGAAATGACAAGACGCTTCATTAATTTGTATAGTCTTGATAATAAAAATAACGATACAAGTAAAAGACTAGAACAAATAAAAAAAGACATTCAAAAATTTGCTATTCAAGATATTTTCAGGCAAGCGGCTGAAAAAATAGGCTATTATGGGGGGTGCCTCCTCTTTATAGATAATGGAACACCAAAGAATTTACTTCATACTCCTTTGATTTTAGACAAGGCTACTTTCAAAGCAAATTCGCTTAAATCTTTTAGGATAATAGACCCTATTAATTGTAGCCCTGGTAGGTATAATTCAACCGAGCCACTTCGAAGCGATTACTTTCTTCCCCAAACTTGGTGGGTACAAGGTCAAGAAGTTCATGCCTCACGCTTTTTGCACTTTGTTGGTAAGGAAGCTCCGCTTTTGTACAAGCCAATGTACAATTTCTTTGGTGTTCCCATTGCTCAGATGGCGTGGGATTATGTTGTCCATTTTACGCAAAGTAGGGAAGCGGCGGCAAGGTTACTTGCAAAATTTTCGCTTACGGCTTTAAAAACGAATATGTCGGGTGCATTAGCTGGCGAGGGTACGTCTTCTTTAGATGCAAGGCTTTCATATTTTACTGAAAAGCAAAATAATAATGGTATTTTTGCTATAGATAAAGAGCAAGAAGATTTAATAAAATTAGATACTTCCTTAGCTGGCTCTACTGAAATTGTAAGGCAAGCATTAGAACTTTTAGCAACTATTTTTAGAATACCAGCCGTGAAACTATTAGGTATTTCCCCAAGTGGTTTTAACGCTACAGGTAAAAGCG
>CAYJFV010000054.1:0-9463 GCA_964369275.1 uncultured Desulfovibrionaceae bacterium | reverse complement strand
TAATTCGCCATATTCACCATCAGGAACATTTTCACCAGTTTCAGGATTAATAATCTCAAGTAAATAATGGTCTTCCCATATATGCATTCCGTTTTGTGCTTCACACTCAACCCCAACACCAGGACCATTCATTTCTGATAAACCAAAAGAATTGAATACTTTAACATGTAGTTTTTCTTCAATACGCTTTCTTGTTGCCTCTGTATATGGTTCAGCACCAACTAAAGCAATTCTTAAATTCGTTTCAATATTTTCTTCTTCCATCTGCTGTGCAATATGTAAAGCATAAGAAGGTAAAATATGAACGGCACTTACATTAAAATCTTGTAAAAGCTTAATCTGCCTTCTTGTATTACCTGCACCAGCTGGAATTGTTAAACAGCCTAAAGCTTCCGCACCAAAGTGAATACCTAAACCACCAGTAAAAAGACCGTAGCCACTCATATTTTGGAAAACATCTTCCTTTCTCATACCAGTAGCAAACATAGAACGAGCCATAATTTGAGCCCAAGTTTCAATATCTTCTTTTGTGTAAGAAATCGCTACAGGTGTTCCTGTGGTACCAGAAGAACAGTGCATGCGTACATATTCATCAGTTGAAACTGTTGAAAGCCCAAAAGGGTAGTTATCACGCAAGTCTTGTTTTGTTGTAAATGGAAGCGAACGGAAACCTTCAGGTGTTGCAAGTTCATCTAAACTTTTTCCGCTTTCTTTAATTCTTTGAGCATAAAATGGGGAACTTTGAACTCTTTCAAGCAATGAATAAAGTGAAAGGCATTGATGATGGTAAATTCTATCTTTAGTCCAAAATTCTTCAGGATGTAAGTATTTCATATTTTTTGCCTACTTTATGCTTTAAATATAGTTAATGGAATAAAATGTAATGCATCTGAAACTTGTTCTGTTTTACCAATTTCAAATTCAAAATTTCCCCAGCCTTTTTCTTTGGCTAAAATTTCAGCAGTTGCTTTTGATGCTATTATAGGGTGCCTTTGAAAAACGTGTGGTAAGCCAGAAGTAAGGTTGCAAGCTAAGCACTTGCCAGGTCTGCCGTGTAGTTCATAGTGTAGATAAAGCTCATAGTCATTGTCTTCTTGCAGAGTAAGTTTGATGTCATACGCACCGTCTTCTTTGTCGCCAAAAAGTGCTTCAAAAAAGTCGTCTGTTTTTGAAGTTGGAAAAAGAGCCTCAACAAAATCTTTATCTAAACTAGACATAATGTACCTCTTTACACTATTAGAAATAAAGGTAATGTATAGCATTATATGATGTAAGTGTAAAGTTTAATGTAGTGGGATAATTTATGATTCTATATGTAACAAAAGATGATTAAAATAAAAAATTTTCTCTGCCTTGCAAGTATTGACGTATGTAAGAATAAAGGCTAGTATCTCTACTTTGTAAGAGTGTAAAAAAGATTCTCAAGCTCTACTCTATGCCTCTTATAAAAATTATTTGTATTTATAAATACTTAACGGAGCAAAATGTTATGTCGAATTATATTTTATTTGGTGCACAATGGGGCGATGAAGGAAAAGGAAAAATTGTTGATTTACTCGCTCGTGAATTAGATTATGTTGCACGCTATCAAGGCGGTAACAATGCAGGGCATACTGTTATTGTTGGCGATGAAAAACACGTTTTGCACGTTATTCCCTCAGGTATTTTACATGAAAATACAAAATGCGTTATCGGTAACGGCGTTGTGTTAGACCCAGAAGTATTTTTAAATGAATTAAATGCTCTGAAAAAACGCGGTGTTGATACTTCACCTGAAAGGGTACGTGTTTCACACGGTGCTCACTTAATTATGGAATACCATAAAATTTTAGATCAGGCTCGCGAAGGGCGTTCAGCTGAAAATAAAATTGGTACAACTGGCCGTGGTATTGGCCCATGTTATGAAGATAAGAAAGCTCGTACAGGTATACGCGTTGGCGATCTTTTAGAGCCAAATATTGTAAAAAGAAAAATTGAAACAGCTTTACGCGAAAAAAATGTTCTTTTTAAAGCTTTGTATGAAATTGATGAACTAGATGCTGATAAAGTATTTGAAGATATTATGAAATTAGCACCAGCTTTAATGCCATATCTTGATGATACAACAACTGTATTACAAGATGCGATTAAGGGTGGAAAGTCAGTTTTATTTGAGGGGGCTCAAGGTGCAATGCTTGATGTTGATCACGGTACATACCCTTATGTTACTTCCTCTAACACAATTTCAGATAATGCTTCAGTTGGTACAGGTGTTCCAAGTTCATTAATTGATAGAAGGTTAGCTGTTGTAAAAGCATATTCAACCCGTGTTGGTTCTGGCCCATTCCCAACTGAATTAGATGGTCCTATTGGTATGCATTTACAAAAAGTTGGTGTTGAATTTGGTGCAACAACTGGGCGTACACGCCGTTGCGGTTGGCTTGATGCTGTAATTTTACGCGAAACTGCAAGGCTTTGTGACCCTACCGATATTGCAATTACAAAATTAGATGTTCTAACTGGTTTAGAAGAAATTCTAATTTGTACTGAATACGAGTACCAAGGGAAAAAATGGCAATATCCGCCACAAACTCCTAATGCTCTTGCTCGTTGCACACCAGTGTATGAAAAAATGGAAGGCTGGAATGAAGATATTAGTGCTTGCACTAAATTTGAAGAATTACCAGTAAATGCACAAAAATATGTAAGAAGAATTGAAGAGCTTATGCAATCAAGAATTAGTCATGTATCAGTTGGTCCTGAAAGAGATCAAACAATACACATGGCTTAGTTAGCTTTTTGTTTGTATTTGCACATATTTAGTGCTGGTTTATACTAGATTTTATTGCCTTATGAAGAGAGTTTTTTCTCTTCATAAGGTTTACGAATTTGTAAAGAACTGTAAAACTTTATAAAAATTGTAGGAATTATGTCATTATTAAAAGTATCGCTTATTGGACGACCGAATGTGGGGAAGTCTACACTATTTAACCGTTTAATACGTTCGAACCGAGCAATCACGCACGATATGCCTGGCGTAACTCGTGATAGAATGGAAGGTATAGTACGTGCAAAGTCTAAAGCACCTTTTATTTTGATTGATACTGGTGGTATCACTCTTACTGAGAAAGCTCAGGTAGTAGATGGGCCAGCAGGCTTACGTGGTTTTGAAAAAGCTATTTTAACACAAGCACAAACTTCAGTTGATGAATCTGCTGTGTTGGTATTGGTAGTTGATGGGCGTGAGGGGCTTACTCCTTTTGATCAGCACATTGCTACCTGGATACGCAAACAAAATAAAACCTGTATTCTTGCGGTTAATAAAGTTGATGGTATAGAAAAAGAAGATGTTGTTTTAGCTGAATTTCATAAATTAGGCTTTAAAAGCATAGCTATTTCTGCTGAACATGGACATAATATCCGTGCTTTAGAAGAAATGATACAAAAGCAATTGCTTGATACTCCATTATCTGATGAAGACTTGGAAGAAGGTTCAGACATTCTTGATAGAGATTTGAAAATTTGCTTTATTGGTAAGCCAAATGCAGGTAAATCTTCAATGGTAAACGCTCTTATTCGTTCAGAAAGAATGATAGTTTCTGATATGGCAGGTACTACAAGAGATAGCGTTGATATTTATTTTGAGCTAAAAGGCAAAAAATATATATTTGTTGATACTGCTGGTATTAGAAAACCTTCAAAAATTGTAGATTCTATTGAAAAATATAGTGTAAACTCATCAATTAAAAGTACAACTAAAGCCGATGTTAGTATTATGATGATTGATGCCACCGAAGGTTTAACCTCGCAAGATAAAAGACTTATTGACTTGCTAGACGAAAGAAAAACGCCTTTCATGGTAGTAGTAAATAAGTTAGACTTAGTACCACAGACAAAAAGAAATGCTTTAAAAGACTCTTTCAAAGAAGCTTTAGCAATGTGTTCACACGTGCCACTTATTTTCTCTTCTGCTTTAAAAAGAGAGGGGATACGCACAATTTTACCAATTGCACATCAAGTTTTTGAAGAATGTCATATCCGCATTAGTACAGGTATTCTAAACCGTTCGCTTGAAGCAGTACTTACAAAGCACCAACCACCAGTTGTTAAACGTGTACGCGGAAAATTTTTCTACATGACACAAGCCGAAAGTGCACCGCCTACATTTGTTTTCTTTGTTAATGATGCGGATAGAATTACTATGCCTTATAGGCGTTACCTTGAAAAGTCGCTTCGTAAGCTATTTAAAATAGAGCATGCACCTATGAGAATGAATTTTAGGTCTTCACATAAAAAAAGAGAAAAGAAGTAGGAACGCTTTTTGCAGTAAATTTTGAAGTATGTCAAAATTAATTAAATATAGCTTTATAGGTAATTAAATTTGCTTGCTAGCCGTTAAAGAAAATACGTGTGTGATATTTAACTATTTTAAATGGTTAACTATATGTACTGTAAGCACGAAACTTCTTTTGTGAGATGCGTATGAATTACTTTTTATCAAAATTTACATTTCGCGGGAATATATTATTATTCTTTGTTTTTGTGGGATTAATGTTAGTTATTCCACAATATTCTTTTGCGTCTGTGCAGAGTAGATACGATTCGTATAAAGTAGAATTACGTCGCTTACAAGAAGATGCAAAAAAATCACAATTACGCCATTATTGGCTTAATTTAGCGGAAGATTTTTACTCATTATACGAAAAAAACCCTACATGGGCTAATAGAACAGCTGCTTTATACCGTGCTGGTGAAGCGTATGATGAACTTGCTAAACGCTCTTTTGCAAAACCAGATAGAGAAATAGCAATAAAATATTATACTCAAGTATATAAAGAGTTTCCAAATTCTGTTTTAGCTGACGATGCTTTATATAGCTTAGCTGTCTTATATAATGAACAATTAAAAGACAGCACAAGTGCCAGCACTTATTTACAAACCTTGCTTGAAAAATACCCCAAGGCAGACTATGCTAAAAAAGCAAAAGAATATGCTGAAAGTATAGATAAAACACTTACAGCTTCACTCAACTTAAATTTAGATTCTTTAAAAACTCCTATGAACTCACATAGCGAGCGTGTAATCTATCATGGTTTAAGAGCCTATAAGCGTAATGATATTGTTCAATTACGTGTTGAACTAGACGCTTCAAAGCGTAAAAATAATCTTGTAACTTGGGCTGTGGAATTTGAACCAGCTAGGGAAGAAACAAATTCCCCACCTAGGTTAATTCTTACATTGAATAATACTACAACTGCACCCGATACAAAACCAGGTCATAAATATCAAGATATGGGCATTGTGTCAAAATATGTTGTTGATTATTCAAAAAGAAATTCTACTATAGTAATAATAGATTTTGATGAACTTGCGGCATACTACGCGTATTTTGATAAAGCATCGTCTTCAATTATTATTGAAACCACAAGTAATGCTAAAAAATTGACTAAGGGTATTTCAACTAAAAACATAACTAAGAAATCTGATAGTGAGTCAGCAGAACAGCTTGCCCGCGATTTTGCAATACAAATGGGGCTGAATGTAAAAACTATAGTAATAGACCCTGGGCATGGCGGTAAAGACCCTGGTGCAGTACATAATGGAATAACTGAAAAAAATCTTGTACTTACTTTAGCACGTCAACTTGGTGATGAACTAGAAAAATTAGGTTTTGCTGTAAAATACACAAGAGAAGCCGATGAATTTCTAACTCTATCACAAAGGGCAAGAATAGCAGAAGAATATGATGCCGATTTATTCATTTCTGTGCATACAAATGCAGCAGAAAATAAGAAGCTAGCTGGGGTAGAAACCTACTATTTAGACTATACCAATTCTACTTCTGAACATGTTGCTTTGCGTGAAAATGGTGAAAAACTAAGTAAGAATTTAGGTAAGATTGATGATGTTGTTGCAGAGCTTGCCTTACGAGCAAGATTGTATGAATCTGAAAGATTAGCTACTTTTGTTCAGCGTAATATGTATGGTAATGTAAACCGCAAAGGTTTTGATGTGCAAAACGGCGGAATTAAAGGCAGTGTTTTTCGTGTGCTTGACGAAAGTTCAATGCCTGGTATTCTACTAGAAGTGGGCTATATTAGTAATAATTATGATGCGAAAAATTTAAAAAATAATGCTTTTATCCGTTCGCTTGCTCATGGTGTTGCACAAGGTGTAAATGCCTATGTTGATGATTTGAATTTAGCTAAAAATACTAAATAATTAGAAGAATTACGTGGAAACAAAAACATTTATAGCAATAGATTTTGAAACGGCAGATTATAAAGCAGATTCAGCTTGTGCAATTGGCATGGCTCGTATAGAGAACATGGAAATAGTAAAAACTTTTGAAGCTCTTATTCGCCCACCTCGTGAACATATTATATTTACATATATTCATGGTATTACATGGGAAGATGTAATGTATGAAAAATCTTTCGCAGAAGTGTGGGAAGAAGCACAAGATTTTATTCAAGGGGCGGAGGGGTTTATAGCACATAATGCCTCGTTTGATAGAAAAGTGTTAACCGAATGTTGCATTCAAGGTAGAAAAGTTCCCCCTTACTTACCCTTTTATTGTACGCTAAAAGCAAGTAGAAAATTCTTAAAATTACCGTCACATAAACTTAATAATGTAGCAGAACATTTTGGAATAGAACTGCAACACCATAATGCTATGTCAGATACGCTAGCCTGCGGGCAAATATTTATAAATTTGCATAATTTAGGTTACAATGTAGAAGAAGGTAAAATTAAATAGCCATAGCATCTTAATTAAATAGTTGTTTTTTTGTCTCCGACGGCTTAGGGAAGGTCATTTCCCTAAGAACCCACGTCATCAATAATGCCCTTGAAAAATGCAAGCATTTTTCAAGGGCATTTTTCTTCCTTTTATGCAAACTAAAAAACTGCTTTACTTATACTTTCGTGGCTAAGGCGAATAGTGGAAAGTTGACTAGTAAATGGTAAGTTAAGACACATAAGGAAATATATACGTTAATCTTCCAAATTATAAGATAATTATGAATAACACGAAACTTATTTAGTCAAAGACTTATAATAGAATATTCATTTGCAAATTAATATAATTTGACTCTTTAGACATAGCTTGTTAAGTTAAATACCTAAATAAATTGTTTGGGCTTAGAAAATGGCTATAAATGAAGTAAAATACGCAATAAAAGTTTCAGTTATAACAATTATAGCAAATGCTGCTTTAGCATTAGTAAAGGGTATTGCTGCAATTGTTGGTAATTCTTCTGCTTTATTATCTGATGCGGCACACTCTTTATCTGATGTGCTTAGTACATTTGTTGTTTTAATTGGTGTGAAAGTAGCGAATAAAGAGAGCGATAAAGACCATCAATATGGGCATGAACGCTTAGAAAGTATCGCGGCTATTTTGCTTTCTGGTGTGCTTATGGCAACTGGTGTTGGTATTGGTTTTGTTGGAATGGAAAAATTATTTAGCGGAAACTATGAAAACTTAGTTTTACCAACAAATATTGCTTTATATGCGGCCATTGTGTCAATTTTTGCAAAAGAAGCTATGTATTGGTATACTTATTTTGCGGCGAAAAAAATTAATTCAGATGTGCTTATGGCAGATGCGTGGCATCACCGTTCAGATGCATTGTCTTCGATTGGTTCATTTATCGGCATATTAGGTGCTAAAATGGGCTATCCTGTAATGGATTCTCTTGCTTCTGTTGTTATTGCTTTATTGGTTATGAAAGCTGCGTACGATATTTTTGTCAATGCTATGGATAAATTAGTTGATAAAGCACTTGATGAGAAAACAGAGAAAGAAATTATTAATCTTATTACTAGTTTTGATGAAGTGCTGGGTATAGATTTAATTAAAACACGTATGTTTGGTAATAAAATTTATGTTGATGTTGAAATAGTAGTGGACAGAGCTTTATCGTTAGTCGATGCTCATGAAATAGCGGAAAAAGTACATAATTCTATTGAAGAAAATTTTGTGCTAGTTAAGCATTGCATGGTTCATGTAAACCCATCAAATTAGAAGTTAACGAGGTGTAAAATGGCAAATAAAGTATTTATTGCAACAAGCTTAGACGGATATATTGCTGATACAAGCGAAAGCGGGGTAGAGTGGTTAAGTGCATTTCCTGCTTCTGAAAATGCACCTGATACTTTTGGTGACTTTATGCAAAGTATAGATGCTTTAGTTATGGGGCGAAATACCTTTGAAACAGTTGTTTCATTTGGGCTTGAAGCGTGGGTATATACAAAACCTGTGTATGTTTTATCGAATACGCTTACTAAGGTTCCAAGTGGCTACGAAGAAAAAGCGTTTATTGTAAAAGGTAGTGTTGAAGAAGTTGTAGAAAAATTAGAAAAAAAAGGGCATAAAGATTTATATATTGACGGTGGTAAAACAATACAGGCTTTTTTAGAAAAAAATTTGATTGATGAAATGTCTATTTCAATAGTTCCAATTCTTTTAGGAAAAGGAGTTAAACTTTTTGGTGCTTTAGAAAAACCAATAAAATTTGAATTTAAGCATAGTCAAAATTTATATTCTGGTATTATTATGAATACATACACTAGGGCAAATTCTTAAAAAGTATTTGGTAATATTTATGAAAAGGAATTTATTTTCAATTGAATATGAAACACTTGCTTCATTCGATGATTTTATTGCAGATGCTAAAAATAGTGAAAATCTGAAAATAATTAATGAAGCTATAAATAATTATGTAAATATTTATAATGCTATGCAAAAAAATGGAAATGTAGCAAGTGAAGAAGATACTGAAACAGCAAATTATATAAATTTCCTTTTATTAAAAGGTGATACTGCAACAGGTAAAACACACTTGCTTGATGCCATTGCATATAGAATACACGAGCTTAATCCTGATATTAAAATTATACTTGGGCAAGCCAATCGTCTTGTGTCAACTTTTTCAGATACAAAAAATCAGGCTAAAAAAATAAAATCCTTAGAAGATGTTGATGTACTTTTGCTAGATGACTTACACCTGTTAGCTGATAAAATAGATTTGTTAGAGCCTCACGCAAACACAGAAAGCCAACTTGCTTCAAGTGCGGTTAGTCAAAATGAGCTTGCCAAATATTTAGATTTGTTGTTGAAGAGCAAGGCATTTGTTGTGCTTACTTATTCGCCTGATAATGATTTTTCTGGTTTTGCAAGAATGAATAGCTCAACAAGGCTAGATGAAGCTTTGTATTCAAGGTTATTTCATGGGGTTACATTAAATTTACTGCCTGCTAGTTTAAATACTTTAGCAAACTATGCACAAAAAGAAAGCAATAAAGCTAAACTATCCTTTACAAAACCAATGTGCCTTACCCTTGCAAGATTTGCCCGAGATATAAGACAGTTACATGGTTTAATCAAAACAATAACAAGTTATGTTAAGGTAAATAATCTTTCATTTGCGGAAGACGAGCTAACTAATTTTTTGAAAAATTTTGAAGGTAAAAAGGAAAT
>CAYJFV010000053.1:0-9464 GCA_964369275.1 uncultured Desulfovibrionaceae bacterium | reverse complement strand
ACGAAGTATCCAAAATCTTTATTAATAAAGACGTAGGTTCTTAGGAGCTGTCCGCTCCTAAGCCGTCGGAGACAAAAAAATAAAAATAAAATAAAATAAAAATATTACACTTCTATATATTTACCCTAATCTTTTGAAATTTCAACAAAAGCATAGGGTTCATATTTAGGTGTAAAACCTAAACTTTTATTTAGAGCCATTGAGCCAACGTTTTCATAATAGCAATCCCAAATAACTTCTAAGCCATCGTTATAACAATTTCTAATAAAGCTTACTACTGCTGTTTTTGCAAAGCCCTGTTTTCTGTAATTTTCGTTTGTCATTATATTAATATCAACAATGCCACAGGCAACAGAGGAGGCATAGCAAAGTGAAACAACATCATTGTTGTAAAAGCAGGCTAAAGCTCTACTATTTAGAAGAAAATCTTCTTTATCTTTCCAAAATCTGAATAAGGTGCTAAAAGTGCTATATACTTTTTCAAAATTATGCATGCTTACTGGGGCTATGTAGGCTTTGCTTTTAGACAAATCGATTTCGTTTATTTTGTCTAGGCTTTCTAGTTTAAATCTTTGCCTTGTTTCTTGGTATTTTTTTTCAAATTTAGTGTGAAAGCTATTTATATTCGCGTTATAGAGCCTAAAAATTTTTGTATTGAATTGTTTTGATAAAAGATAGGATTGTAATTCATCTTGCAAATCTTCTGTAAAATCGCCAATAACTTGAGCATAGCCAGAGCGGTTATGCAGTAAAAAGCAGTCATTTCCCGTGGAATTTAGTTTATATACATACCCTTCTTGAATATTTGCTAACACACACGCAAGGTTAGGGGTAAAGGTAATATCTTTTTTGTAATTTTCTAATATATTTGCATATTCATTTTTACTTACTAAAAACATACATTACCTCCAGTGGTAGTTTAGGTATTTACCTGTAGTTCTTTTTGTGCAAGTTGCTTATCAATAAACTGCACAAAGAAAAGGGAAATTACAGCTAAAATAACACCTAAAAAAAATGGGTATTGATAATTTACAAGCCATAAAAAACCACCAATAACAGGAACAGTAACAGCGGCTATATGGTTAATTGTTAGTGCCATGGCCATGCTTGGGGCAACATCTTCTGTGTCGCCTAATTTTTGGAAGAAGGTTCTTTCAGCTATATTAAAGCTAAAGGTGAATTGGTCAATAACATATAAAATAGCAATAATTAAACCAGTTTCTAAATAGGCATAGCCTAAGAAAATAAAAATAGCACTTACAAATTGTACGGTAAGTAGTACACGCTCACCTAGAATATTTATAAGCCTACCAATAAGAGGGTTTAATAGCCAATTCACAGTATTATTTATAAGAAATAGAGTAGTAACCATGGTTACAGAATAATTGAACTTATCCACTAGTAAATAGAGTGAAAAAATTGTAAAAATTTGTCTTCTTCCGCCCGATAAAAAAGTGAGCATATAAAATAGCCAATACTTCTTTTTAAGAATTAGCCCTTTTCTTTGTTTAGGTAAGTGCGTTAAATCTGGTTTTTTGCTAATTGTATACAAAGCAATAATAGCCGCAAGCAAACCTGCAAATAAATAAAGCTGAGTATATGAAAAGCGGGTACTAAAATAAAGTAAAAATAAGGCCACCATAATAGTACCAAGTGCCGAAATACTTCGTATACGCCCAATAACTAATGGGGCAACTCTTGTGTTAAAAGCTTGTAATGTAAGCGAATTAGTAAGCGACTCGAAGTAATGAAAACCAATAGACATACACAAAGTAGAAAATAACATACCCGAAAAACTAGGCATAAGCCCTGTCATCATAACGCCAATACCAAGCAAAAATACCGAAGCTAAAGCCACTGTAGTTTCTTCAAAATAGCGTAAAAAAAGTAGCAAGCTAATAGCAAGTAAGCCTGGTAGTTCGCGAATAGACTGCACAATTCCAACTTCTGCACTATTTAAACCAATAACTTCAATGCTATAGTTTGTAAATAAAGTTTGCCATGTTTGAAAGGCAACAATTTGCACAAAGGTAAGTATAAAAAGAAAGAGGAAAGTTTGTCTTTCAGCATTATCTTGAATTTCATTTGGGCGAATGTAATTGATGAAAATATTTTTAATAGGCATGTAAACTTTCCTTTATGGAGTTTATAATAGTAGTGTAGGGCTAAATTCCGTGTTCTAGTGCAGAATTTGGCACAACTATATCACTTGGAACAAGAAAAGTTTCAGGGTGCATTGAAGCAAAAGAAAACCAAAATGAATAGAAGCCAAATATTTGCTCCATTCTTGCACCTATAAGGTTTCCGCTAAGGCAAGTACCGTGGATATCCCAAAGGCTATTTGTATGGAAATCTCTAATTTCATTATTTTTATAGATAAATAGTCCTGGATCTTTGTCAGTCCAAAACTGCCTGTTGTAAATGCGTACAGTGTCTAAATCTTCATCATACATTGCAAGTAAAGGGTAGTAGCCAAGGGTAAAGTTTACTACTTTTTCTTTTTTTACATAGTCAATATCAACAGCAACAATAAGCCCATTTAATTCAAGCCCATATACCTGTTTTTTTGCATGTAATCTTGTATCATAATGGGTGAGTGGGTAGATTATTTGATCGTTTTGATAGTACGAATCTACTGCGGCGAATGAGCCGTAAGGGTCACGCCCATAGTCGCGGCTATATTCTAAGGGTTTTGCAAGCACTTGAGCATTAGGGAAAACGGTTTTAGCATTTTTCCATTTTGTCCAATATACGGGCAGGTAATTCATACCTCTACCAATAAGTGGCCCTTCGTAAGCCATGCCAAGAAGTTGTACCCATAAAGAGCCAGTATTTCTATCAATTAATATGGTATTATTGTTGTATATAGTACCAAAAGAGTCGAAAATAAGGTTTTTTCTATCTACCCTTGAATTATAAAATGCAAGAGTGCCAGAAATGGGCGAATAGGTTAAACAGTATGGATTGCCCTTTTTTGAAACTATATTAAAAACTTCATGCCATACCATAATGGCTTGTGGAACAATATAAAATTCATTTGGCGAGTCAGGGTAGGCAAGAACGAACATAATGTCGTCGTCATCGTAGGCAGAACTTACATCGCCAACGCTAAGGTATTCTGGGCGGTTTATTGAGGGAATATTTCCATGCACAACGCCTGTTTCTACAATATCATTATCAATTCTAGCAAGTTCTTGCTTTGTTCTTGGCAAAGCAAAAGCATTTTGTAGCAAGGTTTTAGAAAGTATTGGCAAAGACATTGCCATTACTGCCAAACTTTTTATAAATTTTCTTCTTGCAGGCTTTTTATTCATAGTATTCTCGCTTTCTATAGTATGAAATGAGAAGGGTATTGCTTATTTATCGCGTAGAGTTGGGTAGCTTATTCTTTCATTTTGTTCATGCCTTACAGCAGATTGTGAAATAATATAGGCAGTTTGAGCCCCATGAAATAGCTTGATAAGCGGTGAAGATATTGGTGTATTTTTATAAAAATCGTGAAGATGAACTGATAAATCACGAAGGTCATTAAAAGCACGGCGAACCCTTTGTTTTGTTCGCACAATGCCCACATAATTCCACATAATTGTTTTTATTTGAGCCCAATCTTGAGCGATAAGTGCGGGGTCGTCGTTATCGTCCGAGCCTGTATTTTCCCAATCAGGAATAGAGTCAATAATTTCTTTGTTGAAAATATCTTTTCTTTTTCCTTTATTTCTTTTCTCAATAATGTGGTTAGCAGAACTTGCACCCCAAAGTAGTGCTTCTAACAGTGAAGTGCTTGCAAGCCTATTTTTGCCATGAATACCTGTGCAGGCACATTCACCAATGGCGTATAAACGTTTTAAGCTAGTGCGTCCGTTTAAATCTACTAAAATACCACCGCAAAAATAATGAGCCGCAGGAACAATTGGAATAAGCCCCTTGCTAATATCAATATTCAAGTTAACACAGTGCTGGTAAATTGTTGGAAAGCGTTTAGAAATATCTGATTTTATAGGTGAAAAATCTAAATACATATATTCTTCGCCGTATTGTAGCATTTCAGAAACTATTGCTTTTGCTACAACGTCACGCGGGGCAAGGTCTTTTCTGCTGTCGTACTTTGCCATAAAGGCTTCGCCGTCTTTATTACGTAAAACAGCTCCTTCGCCTCGCATAGCTTCTGTTATAAGAAATCTATGAGAATCAATATGATATAAGGCAGTTGGGTGAAACTGAACATATTCGGTGTTCATAAGCCTTACACCAGCTCTTTGAGCCATAGAAATACCTGAACCAACTGATTGGTGGCTGTTTGTACTATGAAGATATACCTGCCCAATACCACCAGTAGCTAAAATGGTATGATTTGCAAGAACAATTTCAACTTGATTAGTTTCTTCATTAAAAACATACGCACCTAAACATTCATTATAGAGTTGGTAGCGATGCTTTAATAATTTTGAACTATGCTGAATAGTTAGCAAGTCGATTGCAACTTGTTTTGTACGAAGTGTAATGTTTTCATGTTTTTTTACTTCATCAAGTAAACCGTCCATAATGGATTTACCTGTGTAGTCGTGGCAGTGAAGAATACGCGGGTTGGAGTGTCCACCTTCTTTGGTGTACGCCCAATCGTTCGTTTCAGGGTTTTTTTCAAAAGGAATATTTAGTTTATTAATTAATAGTTCTTCAACCCACTTATAGCCTTCGTTTGCAAGGTATTTTACAGCTTCATCAGAATTTATATGATGCCCTGCAACGCTGATATCTTTTCTAAGGCTTTTTCTATCGTCTTCTTGATGAGAATAGATAATACCACCTTGGGCAAGGTTTGAATTTCCTTTATCTACCTCTGCCGTAGGTGTAATGAGCATAACCTGAAAACCTGCATCTGCAAGAACTAGGGCAGATGTACAACCTGCTAAACCTGTGCCAATAATTAGTACGTCGGTACGATGTCTTATGCTCATCTTATTCACCTAAAGCGTAAAGTGTTGTTTTATTTACCTGCTTCTAACATTCTTGTAAGAGATAACAGTGCATTTTCTTTTAAACTTGTATCAATAGCAAAAGGAATTGCTTTACCTTCTTTTATTTCAACAAGTTTTTGGTATAAGTTTTCTTCTGTAATTTTTTTCATGTTTGAACATTCAATTTCTTTTAGGGAAAGAATATTTACACGTCCTGCATGTTTTTTAGCTAATCTTTTTACGAGGTTAACTTCTGTTCCTATAATTAAAGTAGAGCCGTCAGCCGCTTCTTCAGCTAGTTTGATTAAGAACGAGGTAGAACCCGCACAATCTGCTAAATCTACAAGTTCAGGGGCACATTCAGGGTGAAGTGCAATAGTTGCATTA
Source organism: uncultured Desulfovibrionaceae bacterium (assembly GCA_964369275.1). Classification (GTDB taxonomy): domain Bacteria; phylum Desulfobacterota; class Desulfovibrionia; order Desulfovibrionales; family Desulfovibrionaceae; genus CAYJAZ01. Next base: position 4,122 of record CAYJFV010000053.1, on the reverse strand, counting down.
GGGTATTCTTTTCTTGCTTTTTCAATATGTTCAGGGCGTAACCTTGCATGAACAGCACAGCAACCAGGCCACATTAAAACTTCGGTTTCATTTTTAGATGGGGCAATAATATTTGCACCGTCTTTACGTATATCAAGTTTTCTTAGCAAACTAGCTGAAATGTTAAGCTGTTTAGCAGTATTTTGGGCTAAGTTAGCATCTGGTAAAAATAATACTGCATTTACAGTAGTTTCTGCATTGCCTGCATCACTTGCACTATTTACAGCCCATTGCAACATGTTTTTAGCATTTGCAGAAGTACAAACAGCTCCGCCATGTTTACCTACAATTGCTTTTACAGCTAATGGTGTATTTACATAAGCAAGTGGAATTACTTTTTGTTTGCTTGAAGAATTAAGCTCTGTAAGCACTTTATCAAGAAGTGGTGCGGGAACCATTTGTGCCATAACACAATCTGCCTTAGGGTCAGGAATATGAACGTATTGCCCCTCTTTTGCAAGCAATACAGCACCTTCTGCCATAAAGTTTACACCGCAAAAAATAATGTGCTTTGCGTCTATAGAATCCATCATGCGAGATAATTCAAGTGAATCACCTGCTTTATCAACATATTGCATAACATCATCATTTTGGTAATGATGCCCCATAATGCAAAGGTCTGATCCCAATTCTTTTTTTAATTCTAATATTTTATCACGATACATAGAATCCTCAAAATTTTATGAAATTAAAGTTTTTAAAGAGAAATCAGCCGTCGGTGCTGAGTGGGTAATTTTGCCAACTGAAATAAAGTCAGCTTTACGCTCGTTCGCTGCAAGGGCGGTTTCTTTAATGTTAGCTAAAGAAATATTACCGCTAATTTCTGCTTCAATAGAGGCAGGAATACAACTTAGAGTTTTAGCAAGCTGGTTTATTGGGAAGTTATCAAGCATAATACGTTCAGGGTGCAAACGTACTGCTTCTAGCACATCTTCATGTGTGCGACATTCCACCTCTATTGGAGGGCAAGGATTGTACTTTGTGCGAACATGCTCAATGGCCTTTGTTATACTTCCTAACGCATCAATATGATTATCTTTTAGCATTATCATATCGTCAAGGGCAAGTCTGTGATTTGTAGCACCTGCGCACTTGGTTGCGTATTTTTCAAGATATCTTAACGCGGGTAGAGTTTTTCTTGTATCTAAAAGGCGAACTCCAGTACCCTCTAATTCTTGAAGATATTTATGTGTTAAATTTGCTACGCCAGAAATATGTGTTATAAAATTCAAAATAACGCGTTCAGCTTTCAAAATTGCTATAGTAGGTGCTTGTATAGAACAAAAAACAGTTCCGCTTTTTTGAAAACTGCCTTCTTCAACATGATTAATTATTTCATAATCTTTACTTGTAGAAGTGGGTGAATATACACTAGACATTTGAAATAATTGGTCAAAAATCATTGGTATAAGTGGAAGACCAACAATAAACGAATCTTCTTTAGTTATAATTTTTGCTTTGGATATATGTGTATGTTCAAACACACCCTCGGCACTTAAATCTTTTCCATCTTCTTCAAGGGCAATTTTTATAAGTTCTTGCAAGGCCTTATCAGCTCTTTGAATGTGTGCTTGTGGGTAATTTGTATTATCTGAAAAAAAAGTCGAAGTCATTATATTAATATACTCTTAATTTTAGTTATTATAATTACAAGTATACTCGTGTTGTTCACAAAGGTCAAGTCTATTTGAAATGCTTTGAAAAAATTTATTGCTTTATATGCTTAGAATAAAGAACTTAATTATAAAATTCACAATAAAAAAATGCTTGCGAAAATGGGGCTTAAGTTGTATAATATTTGAGTCAATTTTAGGGCTTGTTTATTTAAAATGTTTAAAAATTTGCATAATCAAAAGTGGAGGAGAGTATTTGTATGAGCGAAAATAAAGAAATACATACCACTAATGATAGTAAAATTATTCACGAACAAGAACTTACAGAAATTTTAGTTGAAGTTGATGAACTTGAAGAAAATACAATAAAAACAGCAAACTCTGCGACTGAGCAAACTGAAGTTCGTGAAAATAAAATTCTTTCAACCGAAGTAATTACTCAAGACGATTTAGAAGAACAAGAACTTGAAAAAGAACTTGGAAAAGAATTAGAAAAAGTAATTGAAGGCGAAGAAGAAGACGAAGAAGAAAACGATACTGAATACATGGATAAAGAAACACTTCTTTTTGAAAGTGAAAACATGCATCCTGTTGATATCGCTGAACAGTTCGAGCAGCTCCCTTTTGAAGATCAAGTAGATTTTCTTAAAAATATGTCGCCTGATGATGCGGCTGAAACTTTAGCAGAGTTAGATGATGAACACGCTGGTGAAATGCTTGAAAACCTAAGTGTTACAGAAGCTACCGCTATTATTGCGGAAATGTCGCCTGATGATGCGGTTGACGTTCTTGATGAAATTGATGAAGAACAGCGTGATACAATTCTAAATAACCTCGAGCAAGAAGATGCAGAAGAACTTCGTGCCTTGCTTAGTTTCGATTCTGAAACAGCCGCTGGTTTAATGAATACAGAAATGCTTCTTCTTCCTTTTGACGCCACCCCCGATGACATTATTTTCTCTATTCGCGAATCCATGGACGAACTAGAAAATATTTATTACGTATACTTAGTTGATGAAAGCGATGTGCTACGCTCTGTTATAAGTATGCGTGACCTTATGCGTATGTCACGCAATATGAAAATTTCTGATGCCTCTCAGCAAAAAGATATTATTACAATTCCTTACGATATGGATCAAAAAGAAGTAGCACAACTTTTTACAAAATATGCCTTCCTTTCCTTGCCTGTTGTGGACAGAGAGGGGCGAGTGCTTGGCATGATTACCCACGATGACGTTATTGATATTATCCACGATACCGCCAGTGCTGATATGCTTGGTATGGTGGGTGCAGGGCAAGATGAAGATAGCGATACCCCTTGGTTAGACTCCGTAAAAATGCGTTTGCCGTGGTTATTAGTGAACTTGCTCACTTCCTCACTTTCAGCGTGCGTAGTATATTTTTTCAATGGAACAATTGCTCAAATGGCTTTACTAGCTGTTTTAATGCCAATTGTAGCAAACCAATCTGGTAATACAGGGCAACAAGCCCTTGCCGTTATGATACGCCAACTCGCCCTTGAAAGCTTTGTTGCTAAAAAGGCTTGGAAAGCAGTTGTGCGTGAAATGAAAATAGGTATGGCTTCAAGTGTAATACTTTCAGCAATCGCCTACATCAGCGTGCGTTTAGTCTTCCAAGATAAAATATTAGCCCTAGTAGTAGCAATTGCCCTATGCCTCGATATGGTTCTTGGGGCTGTTTTAGGTGCATCAATTCCACTTATTCTTAGAAAATTAGGGCGTGACCCCGCTCAAGCTTCAAGCATATTTCTAACCGCTATAACCGATGGTATGGGCTTTTTTATCTTCCTATCGCTTGCAAGCATAGTTTTATTAGGTATAAAATAAAAATTTATAGTACCATACTAATTTTTTCTTTTTTTCTCTCCGAGGGCTTAGGGAAGGTCATTTCCCTAAGAACCCACGTCATCAATGATGCCCTTGAAAAATGCACGCATTTTCCAAGGGCATCATATCTTCCTTTACTGCATACACAATATTTTCTCTGCATACATTTTCGTGGCTAAGGCGAATAGTGGAAGTTAGACTAGTAAATGGTAGTCAAGTGCGAAAGACAATATGTGCAACGCTTGCTACGCAGAGCGAAAATAGACTGCTAAAGAAATTACAAAATCTTGCTCACTTGTGTAACAAGTGCTGAAAATTTTACACTAGAGTAACTTACCATTTACTAGTCACACTTCCGTTAATCGCCTTAGTCACGAAAATGTGTGTAGTAAATTAATTTTATAGCACACTCCAAAAATATTAAAAGCTGATTTCTACTGAACGCAGTTCAGTAGAAATCAGCTTTTAATATTTTTGCATTAGGGATTCTAAAGGGGCTTAGTCCCTTTAGCCCTCGGAGAGAAAAAAGAATATATAATATTACAAATTGGAATAAGGTGTATAATAGAATAATTATTTTTTATTGGTTAGATACACACCAAACATTGTTAATGCACCGCCAA
>CAYJFV010000052.1:0-9611 GCA_964369275.1 uncultured Desulfovibrionaceae bacterium | reverse complement strand
CGTATTTTAGCATGGCGATACGCTCAACCCCTAAACCAAAGGCAAAACCAGTAATATTTTCTGAGTCATAGCCAACAGCTTCAAATACCGCAGGGTCAACCATACCTGAACCTAAAATTTCAAGCCAACCTGTAGTTTTACATATACGGCAAGGTTCATTGTTAACATGCCCTTCACCTTTACATGCCATGCAAGAAACATCAACTTCCATGCTTGGCTCGGTAAAAGGAAAGAAAGATGGGCGGAAACGAACTTTAGTTTCTTCACCAAATAATGCCTTACATAAAGCCGACAAAATACCGCGTAAATGTGCTAAAGAAATATTTTCACCAACCAATAAACCCTCTACCTGATGAAACATAGGTGTATGAGTAATATCAGAATCGCGTCTGTATACCTTACCAGGAGCAATAACTGCTAAAGGAGGCTTTCTTTCTTTCATGGCACGAATTTGCATTGGTGAAGTATGCGTTCTTAGCAAAATTTTATCTGCAATAAATAAAGTATCTTGCATATCACGTGCGGGGTGATCGTGCGGGAAGTTTAGCGTTTCAAAGTTGTAATAGTCTGTTTCAACTTCTGGGCCAACTACTGTATCAAAACCAAAATCTTGCAAAATACGACAAATATCTTCCATTACAAGATTAATTGGGTGAATTGAACCCTGCCAAGGGCTACGCCCTTGCGTAGTATGATCAAAACTATCAAGAAATTTTTGCTCTTGTTCGCGTATACATTGTTCTTTTTTTGCTTCAATGCTTGCTGTTATTTTTTCTTTTACAGCATTAACCGCTTGCCCAAAACTTGGGCGTTCCTCTTTTGATAATTCTGATAGGCGTGACATTAGCTCTGCTACCTGCCCTTTACGCCCTAAAAACTCTACACGAATTTTTTCTAATGCTTCTAAAGACAAAACCTGACTAAGCTCACTTTCCAGTGAAACTGTCAGGTTATCTAATTTTTCACGCAAGTTCATACGTGCCCTTTTTATGCCTTACAGGCTAAATTTATAAAATGGCAGAAGTTGCCCCCTGCCATTTTTTTGTTATAAACTAGGGTATGTTTCCCATTCAGAGATTTTGCGGAATTTTCAACAAAAAGAAATTTTTTTGCGAAATGAGTGTAATAAAAACATACATGATTGATGCAAAAAATGCACTTTTTGACAGAAAAAAGCAAAAGAATGAATGCGAAATACAGCCTATACGTGAGCTTTTACTTGTTCAACGATTTTTGCAAATGCTTCTTTATCTCTAACAGCTAAATCAGCAAGAACTTTACGGTTAAGTTCAATACCTGCTTTTTGCATACCGTTGATAAAACGTGAATAGCTCATACCGTGTTCACGAACAGCCGCGTTTATACGCATAATCCAAAGTTTACGGAACTCTCTTTTCTTAACTTTACGGTCGCGAAAAGCGTATGTTAGTGAACGCTCAACTGCTTCTCTAGCAGTACGATATAACTTATGACGACCTGAACGGAAGCCTTTTGCCATATCTAAGTATTTTTTATGCCTACGATGACTGGCAAGCCCTCTCTTTACACGCATGGATATTCTCCTATCTAATTCGGCGAGGCGGAAGGTTAGCCAACCGAATGTTAAAAAGTTCTACACTTTCTTTCGTACAAATAAGTACGAAGCGAAACAAAATTTCCTAAACCCTTACGAACTATGCGTAAGGTAGCATTCTTTTAACAGCTGCTTCATTAGTGCTGTCAACGATTGCTGATTTTCCGAGACGCATTTTTCTTTTCGCATTCTTTTTAGTAAGAATGTGACGTAAGTTTTGTTTGCGACGACGGAACTTGCCACTGCCTGTCACTTCAAAGCGTTTTGCAGCAGCGCGACGAGTTTTAATCTTTGGCATGAGAGCTCCTTAAACTATCTCTTCACACAATATCTTAGTAGTTGTTTAGAAAAACACCCTAAGGCGAGATAGAATATCTTTTGCTTTTTTGTGCGAAAGGGTTTTATTACATAATTTTAAACAAAAGACAAGCCTTTTTAAGGCATTTTTAAAGCTTTAATTTAAACATTATTTTTTAGTATCTTAGAACTATAATTTTTTAATATCTTTAACAAAATCTCTTTAAATATTAACTACATAGTTAAACTTTTTATAATTATTAAAAAATTTGAACTAAGCAACCATAATATATTGAACTAAAACCATATAGCATACTGTGCCAGCACCCACGCTTAGTAAAGTATTTCTTAACAATAAATGTATGCCAACCACAAAAAGCCCCGCGATAAGCTCGGGTAAACCATGCGGTGCAACCGCCACATTCACCCCTTTAAAGCAATATACCATAAGCATACCAATTAAGGCATAAGGCAACACATCGCCAAGCCATAAAATATAAGCTGGAGCATCTTTTTTTCTACCAAATAAAACAAAAGGCATCAACCTTAAAAGAAAAGTTACTGCGGCTATAACTAGTACAATTGCAAGCACTTGTGAGTTACTAAGAATTTCATTATTCATTTATTTGCTCCGCCTTTTCTTCTTCATCTTTTAAAGTTTTAGCTCTAAAAATTGTTAGCAATACCGCAATACTTACCATTGACGGAATAAGAAAATGCTCCTGCCCAAATAGAATTAAACTAATTAATGTTGCAAGCACACCAATAATTGCAGGTAAATGATTTTTTGTGCTTTTCCACTGCTCTACAAAAATTGTTACAAACAAAGCAGTTAAAGCAAAGTCTATCCCCTTAGAATTAAAAGGAATTGTAGCCCCCAAAATTGCACCTATTGTGCAACCGATAATCCAGTAACATTGATTAAATATTGAAATAAAAAAGTAATACTGCTTAGAATTAAGCTCTTTACTAATTTTTTTTGAAGAAACAAGCGAATACGTTTCATCAGTCAAGGCAAAAATCATATAGATTTTTTTCAAGCCCGCACCTTTATATTTTTTTAGCAAAGAAAGACCATAAAATAAATGCCTTGCATTTACTAAAAGTGTAGTTAACGCAGTAGTAATTAGCGTTGCACCACCTGTTAGCAAGTCAATTGCAAGGTATTGCATGGCCCCTGCATAAATTATTATAGCCATAAATGTAGCCCAAAATACACTATAGCCATTTTTAGCTAAAATAACACCAAAACCCATACCAAGCACAAGATAGCCTGCAAAAACCGGTATTGTTTCAATAAATGCAGAACGTATTTCTTGCGAATATTTCTTTTTTTCTTCCACTTGTCTTCAAACCTCAAACAAAAATCATACATCAAGCTAAACTAAATGTTTAAAAATTTCTATAGAAATTTTTGCTGTATAAAAAATATAAGGAAGGTTAACTTCCTTATTTTGTACTACAATACAATCAAAGAAAAATACTCAATTTCCAACACAAGCTTTTAAAAGCCTAAGTTTTCTTCTACTAGTATAACTTTAATTCTACCTGCTGGCTTTGAAATACGCACAACATGAAGAATTGAGCATATACTATCAGGAAGTATACAATCGTGGCACATACCAGTGTGTTTACACATTCTTTCACCCTCAAAACGCATTGAATTAATTGCACCAGCAACATGCTTTGCACGCTTCATTGCAGAATGTAAATCTGGTTCAACTTTATTCATGCCAATAACAAATAGTACATTTTTAGGGCCAAAGGAAATTGCGGCAACCCTATTGCCTGTGCCATCTCTATTAACAATTTCGCCTTTTGCTGAAATGGCATTAGCACTTGTTAAATACCAATCCATCGAAAAGGCATCACGCATTGCTTTTTGAATTTCGCTCGCATCTGTAATGGTATCACGGTCAACTGCTTTAGCATTTCTTTCTACTAAGGCTTTTGTTAGCCCAATATCGCGGATTGACATTGAGCCACCCCACGTTACTGATTCCTCTGGTTTTATCATTTCAAGAGCAAGATTTTTTGCATCCTCTGCTGTTTTACAATAAATTGCTTCAATATGCCTTTTTTTAAGGTGTTTAACTAATTCTTGCCCTAGAAGTTCTGTTTTCATTTGTGTAAATTTATCCATAAAACACTCCAAAAAATAATAATTTCATTTATACTATTGCTAGGTTATATTTTATACAAAAAATATCAAGAATTATTTTAGGATATCTACCAAGCTATAAACAGAAATTATTATTTCTTATTTAAGTTCTGCTTGCAATTTAACGTATCTGCGTGTAAATTCTAGCCTTATAAAGAATATAAATTGCAAATACTATATTTTAGGAATTTTATGCTTGCTTCACCATACAGATTTTTATTTAAAACTTATGCAATATTTTTTGCATTCTTATTCTGTATGCTTTTTTTTCCGCACAAAGGACAAGCTCAAACACTAAACATTCCCTTTAATAATATTATGGGGGGTACCTGGAGCCTTAGTGCTGATAGCCTCTCTACCCTAGATAATGGTGCAATTATCGAGGCACAAGGCAATGTTATACTTGAACGCGACAATACCTTTCTAAGAGCCGACTTAATACGATACTATACCGCTACCCAATGGGTTTTTGTAAAAGGTAATGTAGAGTTAAAAACTGGTGAAGATTATTTGCTTGCAAGCCAAGCGGAAATTGATTTAAGTAACTTTACAGGCTTTTTGCATGATGGTGAAGTTATTATGCAAGGACAGCACGTATACATGACTGGTGAATATGTTGAAAAGCACTTAGGTAATGTGTACAGCTTTGAAAAAGCCACCGTCACAACCTGTGACCCTGATGACCCGCTTTGGAAACTAAGTGCAGGTGGGGCTGTTATTGATATTGATGGTCAAGCAAAGCTACATAGTGTAAAAGGCACCTTAGCAGGTATTTCTACTCTACCAATTCCTAGAATGACAATATCCTTAGTAGAAAGAAGACAAACTGGTTTTTTAATGCCACGTTTTAGCAATTCAAGCGAGTATGGCTTTTCGTACACGCAACCTTTTTTTCTTGTTATTGATGAAGGACGAGATTTAACTGTAGCGGGTACTTATTATACAAAAAATGATATTCGTACCTCTGTAAAATACAGAGCCTACCCAGAACTTGATACAAAGGTTTGGGTAGCAGGTGATTATCTTTTTAAAGCAGATGCTCAAGATGACAGATACTGGCTACGAGGTATGGCAGAAGGTAATTTTTTTGATAGCGAATGGAACTACCGCGTTGATTTAGACTACGCTTCAGACGACGAATATTTATTAGATTATCGCACAAGTTATTTAGGGCATCAGCAAACAGCTGAAGAAACCTTTGAATTTTTTGGCCGTGAACTTGCCCCTATTCAAGACGATAGAAAAAGTGTAGGTTACATTTACAGAACATGGAACAATATCTACTTTACAACAGGTTTTGAAATTTACCAAAACCCAGATTATGGTAGTATTTTACCAAGATCAGCAGATCCTACTGTGCAAGTTTTACCTGAAATTTCAACATATCTATTTCCAATACAACCTTTTGAGAATGTTCCCATGCAGCTTGATAGTTCCTTGTCTTTTGCTAGAAACTATAGACGTGAAGGAACTTCTGGCTTTTCAGGTATTTTTGACCCGCGTTTGTCTACCCCTATCAACTTAAAATTTCTTTCAGTATTACCACAAATTAGGCTAATTCAAAGAAATTATATAACTGAAGACAATACAATAACCTCTGCCCCACTTGAATCTGCCTCATTAAAAGAAAATTCTGATAGCGACACAACTTTCGATGTACAAGTTCAAACTATGATGCAAGCTTCAAAAGTTTGGGAATATAATGAAAAGCCCTATGAGCTTATTCCTGAAAATGTTGGAAAGTCACGCACATTAGCCTTACAGCATCGTATTGAGCCTAGACTTACATATATTTATGCACCTGATAAAGACCAAACTCATTTACCTTTTTATTCGCAAGAAGATAGAATTTTTTCGCAAAACGAATTTCAATTTTCCCTACATAATATTTTTACAGCAAAAAAAGAAGATATTATTCAAGTACAAAACCAAAACAATGAAATTTTACTTGAAAAAGTTGAATACTACGATACTTTAGCAAGGCTTACTTTCGGTGCTGCCTTTGACATTGAAGAATCAGGCCGAACAACTTTAGTAGAAAAATATAGAAAAAAACCCTTTAGAGATTTAACTTTAGACGCACAAGTATATGCCCTAGGGCTAAACCTAACTACACACCTAAGCGTTTCACTATACGATGAGGGTATAACTAAATTCGACCTTAGTGCAGATATTCCGCTTTTTGCCCTTGAAAAATATTTATCATGGAATACAGAAGTTAGTTACCGCAATACAACCGAAGATTATTACAATATTATTCGTTACGATGCAAGCGAAAGCGTATTACTAAATGAAAAAGTAACCTTACTTAAAAACTCCCTTGCAATTACACCAATAGAAGCATTAAAGCTTTCAATTGAACATTACATAAATTTACAAGATACTAGCACGTATACTATTACTTCTGGTATAGATTTTTACCATGAATGTTTACACTTTGGCTTGGAATATATTTATTCTGTGCAAGACCAAGCTATAAACTTCCGCTTCACAATTCCTAATTTATTTGAATAACAAAGAAAGTTATTTTACAACTGGAATTATTGTAATTATAGGTATATCAGCCTGAATTTTATCACCTTCACCGACTAGAACATCATCTATAATTCCATCATAAGGTGCAAGGTATTCAAATGTTTTATTGCTAATAACTTCCACTTTTTCAGGTTCAGGGTTCATTATTGCATTTACATCTTCATACTGCATTGCAAACTTCATTAAATCTAGCTCTTTCTCGCTTTCTGCCCTTGCTAGGGAAATAGTTTCAAGCTTTGCTTTTGCATTATTTTTAAGGCTTTGAAATTCTAATTCAGCACTACGATTTTTTTTATAGTCTTCTTGTGAAATATTAGGTACTCGCCTTGCAAGTGCATAGCGTGCCTCTTCATTCGTGTAAAATTCGTGTTCAGCCATTGCCTCACGCTCACGAGCTTTGTTTTCTTCTACTAAATTTGTTTGTAATTCTATTTTTTGCTCAAGAGTGATTTCTTTTTGATTATTGTCGACTGTCGAATTAATACTTTCAGTATTTAGAAGTAATATTGTTTCACCTTGCTTCACTTCTTGCCCTGTTTTTACCATCACAGTATTAACAGTTGCATTATATGGTGCAAGAATACTTTGTGCTTCTTCTTTACTTGGTAGGCTAATAAGTATTAATAGCACAAAAATAGCAATACATGCCCCTAAAGCTAGGCGGTATGTTTTATTTTCTTTAATTCGTATTATTATTGTGTGTATTATTTTTTTCATATTAACATCATATTAAAATATATAAAAAAAGTCAAATAAGCTTCAAAACTTATTTGACTTTTCTATTTCCTATAAAGGCTTTTTTTGAACTTCTATAGCGGTTGCTTTGACATATGAACTATAAGGTCGCAAATTCTATTTGAATAACCCCATTCGTTATCATACCAAGAAACAACTTTAGCCACATTACCATCTTGCACATAAGAATATTCAACTTCTAAAATAGAAGAATGTGGATTACCCTTAAAGTCCATTGAAACAAGTTGCTTGTCGCAGTATTCTAAAATACCTTTTAGGTAAGTATCAGAAGCCTGTTTGAATTTTGCAAGCATATCTTCAGTAGTAGTATCTTTTTCTAAAATAGCTGTAAAATCAACTAAAGATACTGTTGGTGTTGGTACACGCACAGAAAAACCTGTAAATTTACCCTTAAGCGTTGGCAATACTTTTGCCACTGCCTGAGCTGCCCCAGTTGAAGTTGGTATCATATTACATGCAGCGGCTCTTGCACGTCTTAGGTCTTTATGTGGCAAGTCTAAAATACGTTGGTCGTTTGTATAGGCGTGAATTGTAGTCATAACACCTGATTTAATACCGTATTCTTTTTCAAGTACCATAGCTAAAGGTGCAAGACAGTTTGTTGTACATGATGCATTTGATAGCACAAAATGTTTTGTAGTATCATAATCGGCTTCGTTTACGCCCATTACTATTGTAATATCTTCATCTTTTGCTGGTGCTGAAATAACTACTTTCTTTGCCCCGCGTTCAATATGCACTGCGGCATCTTTAGCTGAGCGGAAAATACCTGTACTTTCAATAACAATATCTACACCAATATCGCCCCAAGGTAAAAGTTTAGGGTCGCGTTGGGCAATACATTTTACACTCCAATCGCCAACAGTAGCAATGTCGTTTTCAAGTTCAACATTTAAAAATGCTCTACCATAATTTGTGTCGTATTCTAATAAATGAAGGTTTGTAGCTGGGTCGAATAAATCGTTAATTGCTACAACTTCAATTTTATCTTTATAATCTGCGTATAAAGCCCTGAAAACTTGACGCCCTATACGCCCAAAACCATTAATTGCTACACGTATTTTGCTCATAGCATTTTCCTTATAAATATATTAAATTATTCTCTAATTTAGGGTGTAACATACAAAAGTTACGCTCAAAATTAGTCATCAAAAACTTGATAAGTGTATTCATTTTGTAAGTTATAGTTGCTTTGCAATTCTTCGTATAGTGAAGCGTTACGTATTGCAATTGCACTAATGCAGGCAACAGCTTCTAAAAATTCTTGCTCTTCTTGGGTGAAAGCACGAACAGAGTCAGAATATACTCTTAGCAAGCCAATAACCTCATCTTGAACCTTTAACGGTACTGATATTACAGAAATTAAACCTTCATTTTTTGCTGATTCTGGATATTGAAATCTACCATCAGCAGTAGCGTCTTCTAAATAAATAGTTTTGCCTTGTAAAACTTCACCATCTAAACCGCTTTTTGAAATTTCAACAGGGCCTTTGCGTAAATAACCTTCAGAAAGACCATAAGAAGCAGTTGATAAAAGTCTTTTTCCATCTCTATCAATTAAACGCATAGTGCTTGCTTTGCATTTCATAGTAAGCGAAACCTGTTCAACTATTTTTGCGTGCACTTGTGCAGGTGAAAGTGATGAATTAATAACTGTTACAAGATTATATAATACTTTAAAATAGTTAATTGTACTCATAATATCCCCTTAAAAATTTATATGTTTTTAATATAGTAAATTATTTACTAGATGTAAAGCCTTGAATAATAATTATAAATTCTCTAAAACGTCTTTTACAAAAATAATTTTACATTTTTTGCAAAAAACAAAAATATTTTTGCATAAAAAGAAAAATAAAGCAAAGTTAGCAATAAATGCATGTCATTTTTTTTACAATTGTGAAAAGAATTAAATTATTTTTCTAAAAGTTATTTTTAAATTATTTTTTGTAATTTGTAGGTAGAATAATATATCCGCCGTTTCAGAACTTGGCTTATACTAAATACCCACTTGACGGCTACTTGCTTCTTGTAATATTTTTTGAGATAAATCTTTTGCCATTTCAAATAAATACGTATCTTTTTCAATTTTACTACAAGCATATATTACGGTTGTATGATCTTTACCACCATATACTTGAGCAATTTTTGGGTAGGATAAACCAAGTAGTTGCCTACATAAAAACATGCTCATTTGTCTAGCAAGCACGTTTTTGCTTAATCTACTTTTTCCTTTAATATCTTTTGGTTGAAGATGATAGTATTGAGCCGTTTGTAAAATAATAACAT
>CAYJFV010000051.1:0-9708 GCA_964369275.1 uncultured Desulfovibrionaceae bacterium | reverse complement strand
TATGGTGCTGAAACTTTAGAAGAATTAGAAGCACGTGTGAGTAATATTATTCATGGATTCTGTAACGCGTATATAGACACACCTAGTGGCGAAAAATATGCCGTAACAGTTTCTGGAGGGTATGCAATGTACCCGAATGATGGCGAAAAATTTAGAGATTTACTACAATTAGCTGACTTTGCAATGTATGAGGCAAAACGAAATAATAAAGGTGAATTTCATAAATATAAAAATTTATAATATTTATAAAAATATTTTATAAAATTATTTTTATAAGTGTGAAAAAAATAATACCATGTAATTTTTATATCTAAAACACTTTAAATAAAGGCTTTTTTAGTATAAATTTTTGTAATCCTATTGAATTGTTCAAATGTTTCACTTGACATTTTAAAAATAATTATTTATGGTGAAAGACCCTAGGATACTATATTTTATCTTGTAAAATACGAAATCTAACGGCTACTAAAATTTTTTAGATGCGGTGTTCCTTTGAAACAGTTTTTTAAAACCAAAAAAAATATAATAGCATTTTTTCAGCTTTGCATACTTGCCCTTTGGGCATTGTATTCTGGTGTAGATTTTTTTGTCGCACTGAATAAGTATGAAACTGAAAGCTTTCAAACAAAATTAGAAAGTGTTGCAAAAAGTAATGCTAAAGCTGTTGAAATTGCATTTGAAAAATATATTCATTTTTTAAAAATGTCTGGTGAATTTTTTAAAACATCTACCTACGATAGAGAAGATTTTGTAGCCGCAATAAATAATACCCTTGCACTTGAAGATTTTTCTTCCATAGCGGTTATTCTTCCAAGTGGTGTTTCGTATGTTTCGTATGCTGGTGGCTTTAGTTTTGCAAATTACGAATTTACTGAAAAAATGCACACACATGAAATTATTATTTCTGACATTTACTATGACATATATTTAGATGATTTAGCCGTGTCTGTAAGCGTACCGCTACTAACTGAAAATAACGAATTGCTTGCGTATCTTGTAGGTATTCTTTCAGTAGAAGATTTATCTGCCCTTTTCAATCAAACTTTTTATGATTTAGGCGGTTATTACCATGTTGTAGATGAGCATGGGGCTTATGTAGCAAATAGTAACTCTGATAACATGTTGCTTATGGATATTAGTTTTTATGATGCAATGAATATGCTTGAGTATAATGAAGGGTATTCAGTAGAGAAATTCTTTAATGATATAGAAAATAAAACTGCAAACATTTGTTTTTATAATTCAGAAGGCAATGAGAGAATGGCATATTATGTTCCAATTAATATTAATAATTGGATAATGTATAGTGTAATTCCACATGAAATTGTTGAAGAAGAATTTAGCCCTGTTATAAAAATAGCATTTACCTTTGCTGCAAATATTGTTGCAGTTTTTGCAATGCTTATAATTTGGATATATAGGGTACAGCGTGACTTAATTGTTTTGGCTGAAGAAAATGAAAGAAATTTCAGGTTCATGGCCACACAAACAAAAAAATATATAATGGAGTGGGATTTTATTACAGAAACAATTAAAGTTACAGGCGACTTTGAACATTTATTCCCCTCAGCAAACGGCGAGCTAGTTCTTCCATTTATGAAACTGCAAGAATTTATACACACAGAAGATATTCAAAAGACACTTCTAACTATACAGCAATTAAAAAATGGTGAAAAAATTTCTGGCTTTAAATTGCGTATTATAATTGAAAATGGCACAATTGCGTGGGCAATGTTTTCTGCTATTCCACTTGCTACAGCTACCAATACAAAAGCATTTGATAAAGCTGTTGGTTTTATGGAAAATATTACTGAACAGGAACTTGAATCTGCTAAATTACGAAAAATGTCTGAATTAGATTCTTTAACACAAATATTCAATAAGGGTACAACTGAAAATAAAATAAAGCATATTTTAAATTATGCTGAACCATATATAGATACTCATAGTTTATTAATTATTGACTTAGATAACTTTAAAAATTTAAACGACACCTTTGGGCATCAATTTGGTGACGAAGTTCTTGTTGAGTTTGCAAACCACTTGAAAACATTATTCAGGCAAAATGATATTGTTGGCCGCGTAGGCGGTGATGAGTTTTTTGTTTTTATGAAAAGTATTAGCTCTCAGCAACTCGTTTTAGATAAGTGTAGCAACATAATTCAAACCTTTGATAAAGAGTATCAAGCAGGTGATACCTCTGTTGAAATTTCTGTAAGTATTGGTGTTGCAATGTTCCCACGTGATGGCGAAAACTTCAAAGAACTATATAAAAATGCAGATATTGCTCTTTATAGTGCAAAAGAAAAGGGCAAGAACAACTATCAATTCTATGATGGTACGCAAGATATAAAATATGTTTCTTCACGTACCGCTATTGAAAGTATGAAGCGTGTTGAAAATAAAGAAAGCTAATATAAAATAAAAAATGGCAATAAAAAATCTCCTATACTAGATTAGTAGTGTAGGAGATTTAATTTGTAGGCTCAAATTGCTTGATAATAATCATACTTTACTTGTATTAACTTTTATCAAGATTAAGCAATTAGCTTTACTTATTCAAAATCGGGTGTACATTCTAAAGTTAAATCATTTGGCACAACAAGAACAGGTACTCTTGTTTGATTAATAACATTTTTTGACTTGTTTGTTGAAAAGAAGCCAGTTACACCTTTTGTTGACATACTGCCCATAACAACTAAATCGGCACAGTATTCATCAACTAAATCTGTAATATTATCTACTACATTTTTTTCTGAAAGCTCTTTTCTTACTTTAATACCTTCAAAATTTTCGCTAATAATTTTATCAAGAAAAATATTAGTTTTTTCTACAATACTATTTTGAAAAGCATCTTCACCGCCTTGCTTTACTGCTATTTCGTAAAGATTATCTACTCGCGGTAAAGAATTGAACAAAATTACCTGTGCGTTATTTGCGATGGCAAGCTCACGAGTGTAGGAAACTACATCATCAACATTTTCTGATAGATTTACTACACAAAGAATTGCACTAAAGGTAGACATATATACTCCTTATGATAAATGTGTTTGTGAATTTATAATATTTAAATGTGTGCTATTACGAACTATTCGGCTAACTCATACGAGGTAAGAATAGAGCAATATCTGGGAAAAGAATAAGCAATACTACACAAATAAGCATACCAATAAAGAAAGGTACAATACCTTTAAACATCTGCCCCATGGGTATATCAGGTGCAAGTGAAGCAAGGGTAAATACGTTCATTCCAACTGGCGGGGTAATCATACCCATTTCCATAACTAACACACAAAGCACACCAAACCAAATAGGGTCAAAACCTAGTGCTACAATGGTAGGGAAAATTGATGGAAGTGTTAGCATCATCATTGGCATAATATTCATAATACAACCAAGAATAATGTATAAAAGTACAACTAAGGCAATAATTACATATCTATTTACTTCCATTGAAACAACAAAGTCAGCAAGCAAGGAAGGTAAACGTGAAGAAGCCAAGAAAGTACCAAATATATTTACACCAACCATTACAACGAATATTCTACCGCATAAACGAGCTGTTGCAAGCAATGAATCTGCAAATTTTTGTTTTGTCATTGTTCTGCGTAAAAGCGAATAGACAAGTGCACCCGCTGCACCTACAGCACCACCCTCACCAGGAGTGAAGAAACCAGACATAATACCGCCTACAACTAGTATGAATATAAGAGCAATAGGAATAAGACGCACTAAAGACATCAATTTCTCGGCCATAGTATATTTCACTGTTGGTGCTGGTGCTAAACTAGGGTTACGTATTACCTGAAAAGCAATAATACCAATAAAAATAGCTGTAAGCAAAATACCAGGAATAATACCAGCTACAAAAAGTTGTGCTATAGATTGTTCAGTAATAATTGAATAGAAAATAAAGCCCATTGATGGCGGAATAAGAATACCTAAAGTACCACCCGCAGCCAAAGCACCGCAAGCAAGCTTAGGGTCGTACTTATTTTCACGCATGGCTGGAAGTGCAACTGATGTCATGGTAACAACCGTAGCCATAGAATCGCCACAAACTGCACCAAAGCCGGCACAGCCACCAACAGAAGCTGAAGCTAAACCGCCAGGTAAACGTCCAAGCCACTTGTTTGCACAGTCGAATAAATCTTTTGATAAGCCCGAATGGTAAATAAACTCACCCATAAGCATAAAGGTAGGCATGGCCACAAGAATAAATTCACTCATGAATCTATAAGGATAAACTCCTACGTTATTAAAAATAGCATAAGGATTACGAGTAATTGCCATTGAGCCTAATATACCAATAACAGCCATTGCAAGTCCAATAGGAAAACGAACTAGCAATAATACCATAAGAATAGCAAAGCCAATAGCACCTATTGTTAGTCCAGACATACGCACGCCATATTCACGGTAAATTAGCGGTAAGAAAACCAACAAGGCAGCCGCTGTTATGGAGATTACAATGCCTATAAAATCTTTTGCAGCAAGCATTTCTTTGAAAATGTGTATGATAAGAAAGACATACGCTATGCCAAAAGTGAAATAGCAAATAGAAGTAAAATATATAAAAATATTTTCAGGTATCGCAAGCACTTGTGAAAAAGAGCCATGATGCCCACCTGTTTCAAATGTATAATATGTCATAACGAAAGACAAAAGGCCGCATACTAAATAGATGAAAAGATCGAGCCTACACTGTGTTTTCGTTTTGAAAGTATTGTAAAATAAATCAATTTGAATAGGTCTTCTTGCTAGAAAATTCATTGTCATTGCAGAAAATGCAATAAGAACAAGCAAAAAGATTTCCATTTCCATAACACCCCTGATGCCAGTAGAAAAGAAACTTCGTAATACTACATCTATACTGATAATAGCCACAAGTAGAATAATTAAAAATGCACTAAAATATTGCATATATTGGCTTAGCTTAGTAAAACCTACTTCAAGCCCATTCATAGGCTTGTAGGGGCCCGTAGAGACACGATTTAGTGGATAATTAGCCATAATGGTTCAATCCTTTATATTATTTTTTGAAGGAGATAAATTCTCCTTCAAAAATAGTGTTTATTGTGGTTTTGTTGCTAAAGCTTTTGCTTCGATATAAGTATACCATTCGTTTGCGTCTTTATTTACGCCATAGCGTTTAAATTCATCAGCAATAGTTTTGATAGTTACTGGTTTTTCTAAATCTTGAAAAACTTTAAGTTGTTCAGGGGTAAGATTATGGAAAGTAACGCCGTTTTTCTCCATAATGCCGATATCTCTTGATCTTAAGTTATATAAAGATTGTCCTGTTTCCTTACCCCAGTGAGCTGTAGTTTCAACTACGATTTCTTGTTGTTCTGGTGAAAGGTAATCCCATAAATCATTGCTCATCCAAACGGCTATTGGAGCAACAAATGCAGAAATAGGTGTAACGTCTTTAGCTACTTCCATAAGCTGGAATGAAACACCAGTTGGTAATGGCCCTAAAAATAATTCACCCATACCACGTTGTAAACCAATATATGTATCTGATGCAAGAACTTGTACTGGAATACCACCCCATGCTTCAACTAATGGTACTTGTTTGCCACCCCAAATAAGCACACGTTTACCTTTCATATCAGCAGGGCTTGTTACTGGACCAGAGGTTGAGAAAATAGCTGCAGTATCTGAACCCCATATAGCTAATAATTTACCAACATTATCAATTTCTGCTTTAAAGCCTGGATCTGATTTATACATTTCTTCAAATAAAGCTGTAGCATGTACAGAATCAGGGGTTAGGAAAGGAAGTGCTGAATAAATAAATTGTGGAAGAAGATCCGCCGCAAAAGTTGCGCCTGTTGAACCCATATCAAGCGTACCAGACATTAATGAAGCAATAACTTCTGGGTCTTTCATAAGTCCACCACCTTGATATAGATGAACTATTAATTCGCCATTTGTAGCTTCGCTTAATTCCTCAATCCAAGGTTCTGCAATATTTGTGTAGAATATGTGCATTGGATTATACGCATATTGAAAGTTAAACTCAATTTCTTCTGCGTAAAGTGAAAAAGGTAACAAGGTAAGACCTAAGCCAACAATTGCACTTTTTAATAATCTAACCATAAAACACTCCTTAAGGTTTTTTAGAAAATTATCATACATATAATTTTCAGTTCTTGTTAAAAAAATAACTTAATTTTGTTGCTTAGTCAAGTGTTGTTATGGCTAACTTGTCGATATTTCGCATGAAAATAAAAAAGTTCAATAAAAATAGTTGATTGTGCAACAAAAAAATAATTGAAATATCATTTATCCTATGAATTGTAACATTATTATGACTACGATTTTTTATATATAATATATTAGATTTTATCTTTAAAAAATGTTTTTTGTTATAAAATTCACAAAGTATTTTTAAGGGAAGAAAAATTAGAAAATTAAAAAAAATAGTTCTAGTAGTGAAATAAATTTGTGTAAAGTAATTATGGTAAATTTAGGTGTAGGGAAAATTAGCCTATAATATTTGAATACTGTCTACTAATTATAAGATTGCTTATGTATAATTTGCATGTTTTAGCAATGCTTAGCTTGCTGTCTGTTTATTAAATGTTCTAGAAGTAAGTTTTCACCTGTTTCCACTTGATGCCACATAGAATCAGAGTTTCTGCCATGAAAATCAGTACCAATTGATTTAATAAAGTTGTATTTTTCTGCAAGCTTTATTAGGAATTCTACTTTTTCTTGGCTATAGGGCTTATAATAAACTTCAATGCCGTCAATACCAAGTTCGTATAGATTATGAACTATTTTTTCAACTTCTTCTTCGTTTGTAGGCACTTTTTGCGAGTCTTTAAAAATATCAAAGGGGTGTGCCATAATGGCTATACCGTTTGCATCATGTATCATTTTTATAGCTTCTTGTTTACTAAGCCTTGCTTCTTTATATTGCTCGTATTCGGGTTTGTCTACAATTTGAAAAGCCTCGCTTCTTGATTTAGCAGGCCCATTCATAAAAAGAGAAAAAATAATGTCAATATATTTAAAATAATTTCTGTTAGGGTTACGTTTAGCCATTTCGAACTTATAACCATCTTTTTTTAGTCTTTTTATAAAAGATGTACATTTACCACTATTTTGCTTATTAAAGGTATCTAAGGCGTGTTTTAAGCTTCCATAATCAAAATCATAAGCTAGTAAATGGAAAAATTGTTCAGGGCAGTTGTCGTAAAGGTCTACCGTAAGTTCAACACCATTGTAGCATGTAATACCAAATTGTTTGGCGTGTTTAGCAATTTCAAGAGTTCCCTCAACGCTGTCATGATCAGTTAAAGCAAAATGTTCAACACTATCATTAGCTAATGCTATGCATATTTCTGGAATACTAAGTATGCCGTCGCTATAATTTGAATGGCAGTGAAAGTTAACTCTTGGGGAGTTCATGATAAACCTCGTTATTTTAGATGATTAAGAATTTTTTTGAGGCAAGGTTAAATTAGAGCGTATGTGTAAATCAGTTTGCGGGAATGGAATTTCGATATTATTTTCACGGAATTTTTGTACTAGAGCTGTACGTACGTCTGCTCTAATTGTTAATCCTTCGTCAATATCCTTAATCCAAAATCTGAACTCAAAATCAATAGAGCTAGCACCAAATTCTTGTAAAAGAATTAAAGGTGCAGGGTGGTTAAGAACTTTTTGGTGTTCGGTTAGAACGTCGCGTGCAAGTTGCTTCACAAGGTCTAAGTCTGAATCATAAGCAACGCCAACAGCTACGATAGAGCGTACCATACGCCCGTTATGCGTCCAGTTAATAAAAGTAGTAGCAAGAAATTCAGAGTTTGGAACAAATACAACAGCATTGTCATAGGTACGAACTTGGGTTGCTCTTAGGCTTACTTTTTTTACAACACCTAATATTCCAGCTACTTCTACAACGTCGCCTTCGCGAATGTTTTGCCCAAATATAAGTGAAAAACCACTGAAAATATTTTGCATAATAGATTGTAAGCCAAGCCCAATGCCCACACTAAGGCCACCAGCAATAAAGGCAAGGCTAGTTAAGCTAAAGCCTATAACATGCAAAACATATAAAGCAAAAAAGCCCCATAAACCGAAAACTATGGTTGTTTTTATTGGTGTAGATAAAGAAGCTGCTTTGTGATGGTTTAAATTATTCCAAGTGCTATCAATATAATTACAACATACAGTAATTAAGGATTTACATAAATAAAATGCGATTAATATTTTCAAAAGTTGTGTAGCATTGAAGGAAAACTTACCAAAACCAATAGCGAAATTACTAAAGTTCATAATTAAATATTCACCACCGGGGTATACAAATACCCAAGCAATTGGTGAAATTAAAGCAATAAGTAAGAAAATTGGTAATACAATTGAAACTACAAGCCCAGCAACTAAAGCAGGAATACCATTTTGCGGTAATTTTTCTTGTATAAGTTGCGATATATGCATAAATGCAGCAATTTGATGTAAACCAATAGCTAAACATATATATAATAAAACTAAGAAAATAGATAAATGTACTAAGCCAGCTATAGTAAGTAATACGCCAAGCCCTAAAATAAAGTAGAAAAATCTAATAATATATAAAGGTAGAGTATAACAGGTTTTCATTAATGGGCGTGAGCGAACAATAAAT
The DNA here is from genome assembly GCA_964369275.1 of uncultured Desulfovibrionaceae bacterium. Lineage (GTDB taxonomy): Bacteria > Desulfobacterota > Desulfovibrionia > Desulfovibrionales > Desulfovibrionaceae > CAYJAZ01. Next base: position 1,067 of record CAYJFV010000051.1, on the reverse strand, counting down.
ATAAGTAAGAATACAAGCCAAATAAGTGAAAGTGTAAGCTGTAGCGGAATAAATGTAAGCAGTGCAAGGCTAACAATTATTATAAGAAGCATTGGCATGTAGGGTGACTTTATTTCGCTATTATCTGCACGGGCTAAAGTATATAGTTGCCATGAAAATTTTATTTGTCCATATACTAATGAAAAGCATGAAATACCTGCTATTATTTGATAATAACCAGCATCGCTCCATGCAGATGTATAAAGTACATAACCAAATACTATCCACGGAAAGCTTGTTTTTAAAATATGCTTGCAATTTTCTTCCCAAAATAATGCCGCGTGTTCAGGTAGCCTTGTAACAATTTTAGAGCTTGTAAACGTAACAAAAGCAACAATTATTGCAGAGAATATGGCACTTGTAAGCAAAGAAAGCCATTGATTTAGACCTGAAGGTATACCGTTTATAAACGTATTAAAAGCAGTTTCTGGTAAATGTACTAAATTATAAAGTTCATTTTCCCAAAAATTTATGTTTAACAAGTCGATATTATTATTTACATAAAAATCAAGCCAAAGTGAGGGCATAATTTTTTCAAACTCACTATAGGCTTGACTAATACTATTTACTAAGGTTTCAACTCTTGGAAGGGCATTATCTAACCTTTTATCTAAGAACAAATATTTTTCATTTAGCAAGCTAATTCGTTCAAGTAAAAGTTTTGATTCTTCTGTATCAATTGCTTCTAGGGTAGAGGTAATTGCAGCAAGTTGCACTAATCTATCATCAACTAAAACTCTTGTAGATGTGAATGGGAGATAGAATTTATTCAATTCATAGTTAAATCTTCTCATTTGTTTTGCTAGTAAATTCATTTCTGTGGGATTAACAGAATTGGCATTGTTTATAAGAACAATACTATTAAATTCGCTTTCAATTTGTAGGCGTATAGCACGTAATTTGGGTAAATCTTCTTGAATTTCTTGGGTTAGTTCGGCTACCTCAATTTCCATAAGGTCAATATCGCGTTCTTGGCTTTCTAGTAGTGAAGAAATTACATTAGAAGAATAACTGTCTTCCTCAGTAAT
>CAYJFV010000050.1:9591-9811 GCA_964369275.1 uncultured Desulfovibrionaceae bacterium | reverse complement strand
TATATTGCGTGCTTTTGCACCTGTTATGTAATAAATAATTGCATTTATATAAAAAAATGTATAACTAACAAATATGAGTACAACTATGAAAATGAAATATTTATTTGTTTTATTTCGTGCAGTAATGGTGCTATTATCGCTTGTATTACAAGTATTATTGTGGGTTGTACTTGCTAAAATTCTTGGTGATTATTCTGAATTTTTAATCCTTATATTGTTG
>CAYJFV010000050.1:3480-9542 GCA_964369275.1 uncultured Desulfovibrionaceae bacterium | reverse complement strand
CTAGTACTTTTTGTATGGCGTATATTCTTATACAAGATACATACCCAGAAAATAAAATTCCTTGGATTTTTTTAATGTTTACATTTCCATTAATGGGTGGAGTATTTTATTTTGCGTTTAGAAAACCTAAGCTAAGTAAGGGTAAAAAACTGCTTTATGCAAGTATTGAAAACCAGTTTACAAATGCTTTAGATAATCTTGAAGACACAGGGCGAAAACTATTAGAAGCAGATATTCAAGCATTTAGGCAATCTGAATATATTCGTAGAATTGCACATGCAAAACCTCATTCTAATACACAAACAACATATTTTGAACTTGGAGAGTTAAAATTTGTTGCAATGCTAGAGGAATTAAACAAAGCAGAAAAATTTATTTTTATAGAATATTTTATAGTTGCCGAAGGCAAAATGTGGGGTGAAATAGAAAAAATTCTTATAAAAAAAGCTGCACAGGGTGTTGATATACGTATATTGTATGATGATTTTGGTTGTATACTTACTTTACCAGCAAATTTTTCAAAAAGATTAGCTAAATATAATATAGATTGCCGAGCTTTTAATCCTTTTAACCATTTATTTAACTCAAGCTTTAACCATCGCGATCATAGAAAAATTTGCATTATTGATGGAAATGTTGCCTTTACTGGTGGCGTGAATTTAGCAGATGAATATATAAATCATATAAACAAATATGGGCATTGGAAAGACACGGCTATAATGTTAAAAGGTGAGGCTGTATATAATTTTACAATTATGTTTCTTACTATGTGGTGCTCGGTAACAAATAAAATTGAAGATTCTTCTTTATTTGCCACAACCAAAACATACACAGCCGATGGTGTAGTGCAGCCTTTTTCAGATACTCCATTAGATGAAGAATCTGTTGGGGAAACTGTATACATGAGCATGCTAAATAGGGCAGAGAAGTATGTTTATATTACAACACCCTATCTGGTAATTAGCCGTGAAATGATGGTTTCAATTACATCTGCTGCAAAGTCTGGCGTAGATGTAAGAATGATATTGCCAGCAATTGCAGATAAAAAATTAGTACATTTTCTTTCCCGTTCGTATTACGAAGGATTAATTAAGGCTGGTGTGCGAATATTTGAATATACCCCTGGTTTTATGCATGCAAAAATGTTCTTGAGTGATGATGACAGTGCAGTTGTAGGAACAATTAACTTAGATTATAGAAGCCTAAGCTTACACTATGAATGCGGTGTATGGCTATATAAAACTTCTAGCATAGCCCACATAAAAGAAGATTTTTTAAATACGCAAGCTAAGTGCAAAGAAATTAAGCTAAACGATTTTAATCATAAAGGTGTTTTGGGGATAATTAGAGTTCCTGCACTTGCAATATTAAGAGCTTTTGCTCCGCTTTTATAATAAAATTTCTCAAACATCTTATTGTTTAATTTTTTCTTCAACCCTTGTGTAATTTTCAAAGCAAGAAATAGTATGTGGGTGTGATGTACCAAAGGCTTTTTCCATTTTCACTATGGCAGTGGCATAGTTTTCTAAAGCAAGTTGATATTGTTTTAAAGATTCATACGCCCCGCCAATATTATTATAGCAAATAGCTGTATTAACATGATCTTCACCGTATATATTTATAAACAAGGCTAAAGCTTTTTGGTAGTATTCAATTGCTTTTGCATAGTCAGCTAAGCAGTCTTGTACCATGCCTAAATTATTGAAACAACTTGCTATTTCTTCTTGACATTCAGAGTTAAGGTTACCATAAATACCTAAAGCTTTTATAAAGCTTATAAGTGCATGTTCGTATTGCCCTAATGAAAAATAAGCACCACCAATATTGTTATAGCAACTTGCGGTGTCGGCTGCTTCTTCACCTTGTGCTTTTCTAAATAGCTGTAAGGCTTTTTTATAATAATCTAAAGCTTTTTCTATATCATTCAAAGCAAAATGTGCCATGCCTATATAATTATTATAGCAAAGAGCAATTTCTTCATGTTCTACACCTAGTAAACGCTCTTTTATTGCTAATGCTTTATTATAAAAGCTTAAAGCTGAAGCATAATCAGCCATATTGTAGTAGGTGAAACCTATAGTTATATAGCTTGTGGCACGCTCTAAATCTTCCTCGGCAGTAGTTTCTGTTATACTCAAAAATGCATTATAGTATTCAATTGCTTTTGCATATTCACCTGAGAAATTAAAAATATCGCCAAGGTTAGAATAAATTATAGCAACCTCAGCACTTGCTACACCAATAATTTCAAGAATTTTCAAAGCTTTTACATAAAAATTATAGGCATTTGCATAATCAGATAAAGCTTTATAAACTAAAGCAATTTCCATATACACTTTAATTAGTTGTGGCGAGTTTTCCTCTAATATTTGTTCAGCAATAACAATATATTTTATAAAATAATCAATAGCTTGTTTATGGTATTCTTCAAAAGCATAGAATTTAGCAAGTTCATAGTAAGCATTTGCAGTATTTTCATGCAAAAGCCCATAAGTAGTTTCGCTTGTTTCAACAGCCTTTACTAGAGCTTCAAAACTATTATATTTGTTGTTCGATTCCATATAGCCTCCTGCTGAACATTATTAATTTTATTCAAAAACTTTTAATAGTTCTTCAATCATTAAATTATAGTATGGATTATAGGTGTTTCTAGCGTGTATACGCTCTAAATGCTGTGTGCTTGCTGCACTAAACCATATTTCTATATCTTTATTGCCATTAGCATATTCTAAACAAGTATCGTAAGCATTTGGCTTTATATCACCATTAAAGCAAATAATTTCGCTTGCATTTTTACCATAATATGGGTTTTCTGGTGAAAATAATAAGCCCATGTGCGAGATATTTGTTATATTCAATTCGGGATATTCATCGGGTAAATGAATTAGGTTCTTATGTGTTGAATTTTTAGGCTTTTCTTCACCAAACCACATAATTGTATTTTTAGGATTCGTGAAGGTATCTTGAATAACTTTGCTTATGCGTTCAACATCTAAAATGCTATCGTCTTCGCTAAGCACGGCAAAAATTGGGCGAGTAAAAGTATGGGTTTTTGAAATATCTAATACTCTGTTACTTGTATGATAGTATTGAGCATAGCCATTTGCAGGCGTAGCAGTATATTTAGTATAATTTGTGTACTGAATTTTTTCAGGGGCTATTGGCCATGGAATTAAACTTTTTAGGTAAGGAGTTAAAACAAGCATTCCCTCGCTTGATTTAAAGGCAGGTGAAAATAGCATAAGCCCTTTTATTTCTTCATCTTGTACAGCTTGGATATAGGCTAAATTTGCCCCAGTTGAAAAGCCCCCTAAGTATACATTTTCAGCCACTTCTTTTATTAAATTACTATGAAGTTCAACTAATTTTTCCCAATCTTTATAATCGGTTTCTAGCATATCACCAGGGCGTGTGCCATGCCCATGTAGTACAATGGTTCGTACTAAAAAGCCTTGCTCTACCAAACTTTGGCTAATATCTACAAAAGAAAATTGCGAGTCGCCAAGGCCATGCACTAGTAAAACAGCTTTTGTATATTTACCTGTTTCATGATTGAAAGTATCATCATTTTTTTCAGGCTTATATTCTTGCGGTGCATTTGCTTCTATTTCCTTTTCTTTGTTATCGGTGAAGAACATTCTATTATTTCTTATTTCTTCACGCATTATTTTGCTATACTCATCAAAAGAGTTGTATGGCTTTGTAAAGTCTATATTTGATTGAGAATATAATTCTTTATGAGTATCTGGCGAGCCTGTAAAGTAGAGTATAGTTCCACAAATAATTGCAAGTATAGTTGCTAATAATAACTTAATTTTCATTGTGCTTCCTTGTGATTATTTAAATCAATATATTTTGTAGTTAAGAGTACAAAAAGTCAAATTAACTTTTGCTATAATTTAGAGTTGAACTTTCATAGAACTTGCCGTACAATGCCTTTTGCTTTTATAAATAAATTATTTTATGCTAAAAAGGCGAAAATATAAAATATATCAAGTTGGATTGTATGAATTTTATAAAGAAAAATATTTTTAAAAGCTTAGCGTTTACTTTTACGCTTTGCTTAGGTTTTACTACAGTATCAAATGCAAATGCAGGGCAACTTTCGTTTACGTATGAAAACGACGCAATGTCTTTTGATGATAAAGACCGCTACTATACAAATGGTGTTGAAGTAAGCTACTTAGTTAATACATTTGAGGTTTCATTTGCTCATCAAATTTTTACCCCATCAGGTAACAGCAATATTCCTTTAAATATTGATAGACCAGATGTAAGCTACACCTCTTTAGGTATTGCCATACATACCATTGAAAGACCTTACGATTTTGTGCAAATTGGTACAGGTGAAGTTACACTAGGTTTTATGGGCTTTACCGCCCTATCACGCGAAATGCAAAAAATTGCACACGATGTGTTTAACGACTCTAAGGTTTTTAGATACGGTGAACAAATAGATAATGAAGTAACAGCTATGCTTACCCTAGCCTATGGGCTAAGCTTAAATAAAGATATTCTTAGCGAAGACCCAAAACTTTTCAATTGGGACGTGCAACCGCGTACTCACCTTAGTTTAGGCACACCTTATACAAGCGTTGGAGCGGGTGCAGAAGTGCGTTTAGGTATGAACTTACCTATAAGTACCTATACACCTACAATAAAACCAGCTAATGGAATAAGAGTAGCAAGCCCTTATGACGACCCTAATCAACTTAGCTTTTATGTGTTTGGCGGGGTAGATGGCTATGCAAACCTTTGGAATAGCTTCCTAGATGGTAACTTGTTCGGGGCAGATTTAGACGTTGATAAACGTATTTTTGTTGGCGAAGTTTCAGCAGGTTTAGATTTATCTTTCAAGGACTTAACTGTTACTTATGCTCATTTTATGCGTAGTAAAGAATTTGATGCTCAAGAAGAAGCACATACACGCGGTAGTTTATCAGTGTCTTATGTGTTTTAGTTTTATAAAAAAATATAGTAAATATTTTATATATAAGGAGTTTTTATGCTTAATATAGCAGATGTACAAGAATTATTGATTAGGAATTTTAAAAATTATGTTGCTGTAAGTAGCCAATCCGATGCTTCAAGCAAGGTTTTGCCTACAAGCGAGGGGCAAAGAGAACTTGCAAAATTATTGCAAGCGGAATTAAACGCACTTGGCTACAATAAAACTGAATTACTTGATAATAGTATACTTATTGCACACTTACCAGCTACTAGTGATGTAAAAATGTCAACTATTGGCTTTTGTGCTCACCTTGATACTGTAAATGTTGGCTTAAGCCCTGATATTAAACCACAGATTTTACACTATGCAGGTGAAAAATTATGTCTTAATAAAGAACTTGGTGTTTTTATTGATGAAAATTCTCACCCTGAACTTGCAAAATATCGTAATCAAGACATTTTCTTTTCAGATGGAACAAGCGTTTTAGGTGCGGATGATAAATCTGCAATTTCAATTATGATGACTTTAGCAGAATATGTAAAAGTAAATAATATTCCTCATGGTGATATTTATTTTGCTTTCGTGCCAGATGAAGAAATTGGGCTTCGCGGAGCAAAAGAGCTTCCACTAGAAAAATTCCCTGTAGATTATTGTTATACAATAGATTGTTGTGAACGCGGTGAAGTTGTTTACGAAACCTTTAACGCTGGTGCGGTTGTATTTACTGCTAAAGGTGTTACAGCTCACCCGATGAGTGCGAAAAATGTTCTTGTAAATCCAAACCTTATTGCACATGACTTTGTTTCTTTAGTAAAAGATTATGGCTTGCCAGAACACACAGAAGGGCGTGAAGGCTATTTTTGGGTAACAGCAGTAAATGGTAACGCAAATTCTGCAAGCGTAAGTTTAAGTATTCGTGATTTTGATAAAGCAAGCTATGAAAAACGTAAGGAATATTTAAATTCTGTTTTTGAATTTTTGCAAAAGAAACATTCAAAAGTAGAACTTTCAATGACTGTAAACGATATGTATAGCAATATAGCTGAAGCAATGCCTAAAGAGGGAACAGATACAATTTCACTTGTTCGCCTATACAAAGCTCTTGAAGAAC
>CAYJFV010000050.1:0-3470 GCA_964369275.1 uncultured Desulfovibrionaceae bacterium | reverse complement strand
ACTGATGGTTCTGCTTTATCGGTAAAAGGTTTATTTACACCTAACTTCTTTACTGGGGCTCATAACTTCCATAGCTGTTATGAATTTTTACCAATTCCATCATTCGTTGATAGCTTTAAAGTTGCTTTGAAATTAATCGAGGTATAATTTATTTTTATAATAATATAAACAATAAAGCATCACTTTTCATTTTGTGGTGCTTTTTTATTTAGGAGAATAGTATGGGTGCAATAAAGGAAGTTGCAAAAAATTTGCTTATAAGTTCATTTGGTGCAAAAGAAGGTGAAACCCTTCTTGTTGTTTCAGATAACGAAAAAAAAGAAATAGGTGAAGCTATTTGGCAAGCAGGCTTAGAACTTGGTTTAGAAAGTGTGCTTATGCTTATGAATGCACGCGAAGTTTCAGGGCAAGAACCACCATTTATGATAGCAAAAGCTATGGAAGTAGCTGATATTATCATTGCCCCGACGGATAAATCGCTCTCGCACACAAATGCTAGAATCAATGCATGTAAAAATGGTGCAAGGGTAGCAACAATGCCTGGCATTACTAAAGAAATGTGTACAAAAGGAGCTATCACGGCTGATTATGACAAGGTTAAAATCCTTACCGATAAAATAGGTGCTTTGCTAAATACAGCAAAAAAAGCAACAATTATTAAAGAGAACACAAAACTTGAACTAGATATTAACGGTAGAATAGGTTTTCCAAGTTCTGGTTCGTATAAAGAAAAAGGTAATTTTGGCAATTTGCCATGTGGTGAAGCCTATATTGCCCCTTTAGAAGACGGTTCTAATGGTGAAATGATAATTGATGGTTCTATTGAGGCAGTAGGCAAGCTAGACTCACCACTTCGCCTTACAATAAAAGAGGGCAAACTTATAAAAATTGAGGGTGAAAATACTGAAAAGCTTGATATTCTGCTAAAATCAAAAGAAAATTCAACGCTTTGCGAGCTTGGAATTGGCACAAATGACGCGGCAATTTTGTGCGGAAATATTTTGGAAGATGAAAAAGTATACGGCACAGTGCATATTGCTTTTGGAACAAATACTTCAATGGGCGGAGTAAATAAGGCAGATTGCCACTACGACGGCATTATTTTAGAGCCAACCCTTTACCTAGACGATATTTTAGTGCTAGAAAAAGGGCAGTTTAAAGTATAATCTTTCTGTAAAATAAAATTAAAAGAGTAGATAGTTGAACTTTCTACTCTTTTTTTTACTGTATTACTTAGTTTTTTTAGGTGGAATTTTATTAGTACATGGAACATACGTTTGGCATTTTCCGCAACCATGGCGAGGCATATATTTTTTCTTTACGTAAGAGCAAAATGCGTAACATGGGCTATGTTTTTTACCCTCTTCTAGTGAAATAGCTTGTGCAGGACAACGTTTAATACATGCACCACACATAGAACAATTTTCGTACACTTCTGTATAATAACGGGTGCTTGTTGGAAGTTTAGCTTCTGTAACTATGCTACAAAGCCTACCAGCCATACCTTTTTTAGTAATAATACCTTTTGACAGCCCAAAAGTACCTAAACCACATACAAAGGCAACATGTCTTTCTGACCAATTACTACTAAAACCTAGCACAGGGTCCTCGCGTACAGCAAAAAAATCTGAAGTTTGAATTGGATATATGCTTTGCAAGCCTTGTTTTTCAAAGAAATCAACAACGTATTCTGCCATAGTTCTAACAAATTCTTGGCCTTCAATACGTCCATGTAACCATAATAAAGAAGGATCTCCTACTTCTTTATTTGATTTTATAATTTCTTGTCTAAAGGGTAGAAAAAAAGAAATTACGCTTTGTGCTTTTTCATTCCATTCAGTAGGTAGGCGGAAATGTTCGCCAATTACTTCATTTTTGAGCTTTAGAAACATTGGGTCTTCAGCACTAGCAACGGCATAAATAGGTTCTTCAAATAGCCTTTGTCCTGCTAGTTCTTCTGATAGAGCTAAATCTTTAGAAATATAATTCATAGGGCTATTAGGTACCAATTCCATTATTTCTGATAATAATTTGTCTAGCATAGGCAATCTCTTATGTTATGGTGTATGATGGTGTTTTCAGTATAGTTCAGGTATATTATCATGTCAATTTCATAATGTAATTAAATTTGTTATTGATTAAAGAAAAATACTGCTTCAATGATGAAACAGTATCTTTCTATCTAATTCCCGAAGTGGAGGACGGGTGTTATAAAGCAGCTTTTCCTTCTTCTTTAGTACGAATACGATATACATTGTCGATATCATAAACAAATATTTTTCCATCGCCCACTTCACCTGTGTGAGCCGCATTTAGAATAATATTTACCGTACGTTCTAAAAGTTCAGCTGGAAGCACTATTTCAATTTTTGTTTTATTTACAAAATGAGTGTTAATAGTGCTAGATCTATAAATCTCGGTATGTCCGTGTTGACGCCCAAAACCTTGAACGTGTGAACATGTAAGCCCATGAATTTCATTTTTTATTAGTTCGTCAATTACAGTTTGTAGTTCGGTAGAGCGTATTATTGCTTCAATTTTTTTCATTTTATATCCTTTATATTATAGGTAGTTATATTTTATAAGCGTGTTCATTGTGTTCGCTAATATCAAGCCCAACAAGTTCAGATTTTTTATCTGCTCTAAGTGGAACTATACACTCTACCACTTTTATAATGATTTTAGTCATTATGTAAACAAAAATCCATGTTGCAAAAATTGAAATTACTTGTACCCATAATTGATGAGCATCGCCATGTAAAATACCGTTTACGCCATTTACTTCTGCACTTGCAAATACGCCAGTTGCAAAAGCACCAAATGTACCACCTATGCCGTGAATACCTACAACGTCAAGAGCATCATCAAATTTGAATTTTTCTTTTAAGAAAATACCTAAATAACAAATAAAGCCGCCAAGTAAACCAATAATAATGGAAGAAGAAATAGGCACAAATCCTGCCGCAGGGGTAATTGCAACTAAGCCTGCTAAAGCACCAGAAGCCGCACCTAAAGTTGTAGGCTTACCATTTCTTTTCCATTCAATAAGTATCCAACCAACAACACCAGAAGCCGCAGCAAGTTGAGTTGTTACAAAGGCATGAACCGCTAATTCATTCGCTGCTAGGGCTGAGCCTGCATTGAAGCCAAACCAGCCAAACCATAATAAACCTGCACCAAGTAAAGTTATTGGTAAATTATGCGGAGCAGGTGCATCAATAGAAGCTTTGCGGAAACCTAAACTTTGTGCAATTGCTAAAGCTGCCGCCGCTGAAGCCATGTGAACAACAGCTCCGCCAGCAAAGTCAACAGCACCAATTTCAAACAACCAGCCGCCGCCCCAAACCCAATGTGCCATTGGGCAATATACTAAAAATAACCATAGTACAGATATTAATAACATTGCCGAAAAACGTATTCTTTCACCAAAAGCACCTGAAATTAAGGCTATTCTAACAACAGCAAACATA
>CAYJFV010000049.1:2454-9959 GCA_964369275.1 uncultured Desulfovibrionaceae bacterium | reverse complement strand
GCCCAATGATAGTTTTATATGAAGTAAGTGTACTTATTGTGGAAATGGTGCAAAGGCAAAAAGAAAAAGAAAAAGATTTACTTAATGGATAAAATGAAGAAGAACAAGAAAACACTGAAAATTCATAGTTGTTATTAACTATATATAGAGGATGCATACATGAAAAAAATATATAAATTATTAGGTCTTACTGCTGTGCTATCAAGTTTATATACTGGTAGTGCGTATGCAGAGCTTACAAAAGAAGAAATTGCAAATTTCAATAAAATTGCAAAAGAAAACCCTGAACTTATTGTAGATTTATTCTCTAAGGATAGAGATACTTTCTATCAAGTTTATTACCAAACAGCACGCGATTACCGCGAATTGTTCGTTTCAGTTTTACAAGAAGTTGATAACGATTTACGCGTAGAAGCATTTATGGCAGGTTGGGCAGAAGATATAAAAACTGCTAAAAACCCAGTTATAGAAAACCGCCCTGTTCGCGGAAACCCTAATGCACCAATAACATTATATGCTTTTTCTGACTTTACTTGCTCATTTTGTGCCCAAGGTGCTACTACTGTAGAAAATTTAATTTCACAATATCCTAATGACATACGCTATGTATTTAAAAGTAATATTGTAGAATCAGAATATGCTGAAATGGCAGCAATGTGGTTTTTAGCTGCATACAATGCTGATGAGGCAAAAGGTTGGAATTTCTACAAATCATTATATGCTAACCAGCAGGTATTTTTCAGTAATCCTGAAAGTACATTAAAGCAAATTGCAAACCAAGTTGGTTTAGATGCAAAAGCAATTGAAAAAGACGTTAATAAAAATGAAAAAAAATATATGAATATTATCAATGAAGATAGAAAAGAAGCCCAAGAATATGGCTTTGAAGGCACACCTTACTATCTAATGAACGACATTACAATACGTGGTGCAGTACCATTAAATAACTTTGTTGATGCGTATAACTTTGTACAAGAAAACAATATAAAATAACATTATTAGGATTACTTATGGCTAAAGTAAATGCTCTTGTCATTACAGGTTTTGGAACAAATTCTCACAAAGAAAGTGCTCATGCATGTATGCTTGGTGGGGCTCATAAAGCAGATATTGTGCATTTTGCTGATATCGCTTCTGGGCAAGTAAAAATTTCAGACTATCAATTTATGATTTTCCCAGGTGGCTTTTTAGACGGTGACGACCTTGGGGCAGCTCAAGCAGCAGCTCAAAGATGGTATCACCTTACTGATAGCAATGGAAAACCACTTATGGAATCATTATCAGAATTTATTGCTCAAGATAAGCTAATTATGGGTATTTGTAATGGTTTTCAACTGCTTGTAAAGCTTGGAATTTTGCCAGCTCTTGATAAGAAATATTTTGAAAGACAAGCCTCACTTACTCATAACGCATCAGCAAGATATGAAGATAGATGGGTGCAACTAAAAGCTAATGCAAATTCACCTTGTATTTTTACTAAAGGTGTAGAATATTTAGATTGTCCTGTGCGTCATGGTGAGGGGCGTTTAGTTACCTTGAATGACACTATTTTAGAGCGTATTGAAAAAGAAAATTTAATTGCTCTACAATATAGTGACCCTGAAACAGGGCTAGCAACTCAAGAATACCCAAAAAATCCTAACAATTCACCGCTTGCAATCGCTGGTTTAACAGACCCTACAGGGCATATTCTTGGGCTTATGCCACACCCTGAAGCAGCTAACGATGCAACAAATCACCCACTTTGGACACGTTGCAAAACAAGCGAAGGTAAAACTCCTCTTCTTGGTACAGTTTTATTTGAAAATGCAATTAATTATTTGAAATAACTCAACATATAAAGGAGATACTTATGGATTTTTTACCGATTAAAAGAGCCCTAATCAGTGTTACTCATAAAGACAATCTAGCTGAATTTGCTAAGTTTTTAGTTGCTAATGATGTTGAACTTGTTTCAACTGGTGGCACATTAAAATTCCTTCAAGAACAAGGCTTACCAGTAACAGCGGTAAGCACCGTAACAGGCTTTCCTGAAATATTAGGTGGGCGTGTAAAAACTTTGCACCCGCATATCCACGGTGGTATCCTTGCAGATAAAGACAATAGCGAACATTTAGGTACACTAGCAGGCCATAGCATAGACCCATTTGATATGGTTGTTGTAAATTTATACGACTTCAAAAGTGCTTTAGAAAAGAAACTTCCTGTACGTCAAATGGTTGAAGAAATTGACATTGGTGGTCCTTGTCTTTTACGTGCTTCATCAAAAAACTACCATTCAATTCTTGTTCTTTCAGATTTTGCTAACTATGCAGAAGCTATGGAACAAATGAAAAATAATGATATGAAAATTGACTTAGCTTTCAGACAAAGAATGGCAGCCGATACTTTCAAACGCACATCAGAATATGATGCAATGATTACTGGCTACCTTTTAAGCCTATAGTTTTATAATACTTACGAGGATATTAATATAGCAGCTAAAGTAGAAGGAAATATTGCTGGTTTAAAAGCAAGTGAAATTAAGGCTGTAAGTAATCTTGGTAAAAGAAGATATACTGACGCTAAGGGCTATAGTAACGAGCAAGCACATGAAATTTGTGCAGTTTCAAAAATAATTAACAGGCAAATTGGAATAATTATAGACCGTGAAGGTTTGGTGCTTATGCTTATTGTTGGCACAAACGATGGTTTATTTATTCCAGAATTGCCTGTGCGTAATTCTATTGGTCGCTTTAGGGCTTTACGCCTTTTGCATACTCATTTAAATAACGAAGCACTGTCGCAAGAAGATTTAATGGATATGCTGTTTTTACGCCTAGACGGTGTGCAAGTGCTTACTGTAAGCCCACATGGCACTCCTGTTCAGGTGCAATATGCTCATTTACTTGCACAAAATATTGATAATCTACCCTATAAAGTATATAAGCCAGAAGCTTGGGATAGATTCGATGTTGATATAAATGCTAATATATCAGCCATTGAAGCTGAACTAGAACGTAATACCAAAACTAGCCGCGAAATTAATTCAGGGCTAAAAGAAGGGCATGGCTATTTTGAAAAAGCTGTGCTTATTTCTGTGTCTACCGCACCAAAAGATGTGCAAGATCAATTTCTTGATGAATTAGAAGAACTTGCAAGAACTGCGGGCATTGAAGTAACAGGCAGGCTTCTTCAAAGGGTAAGTAAGGTTCACCCTCGCTCAATTCTTGGTAAGGGCAAACTTGCAGAATTAGAAATTTTAGCACTTCAAGGGCAAGCTGGCTTAGTTATATTTGATAACGATTTAACCCCAGCTCAATTACAAAACCTTTCTGAAATGACAGAAAGAAAAGTGCTAGACAGAACTCAGCTAATACTTGATATTTTTGCACAAAATGCAAAAACAAACGCAGGTAAATTGCAAGTAGAAATGGCTCAGCTAAAGTATACTCTACCTCGATTAATAGGCAAAAAACCTGCAATGGATAGACTAGCTGGTGGTATTGGCGGTCGTGGTCCTGGTGAAACTAAGCTTGAAACAGATAGACGTAGAGTGCGTGATAAAATTGCTCATATTAAACGTGAACTTGAGCAGCTAAGAAAACAAAGAAACCTTGGGCGAGTTCGCAGAAATAAAAGTAATTTACCCGTTGTTTCGCTTGTGGGTTATACAAACGTTGGAAAGTCTACCCTACTTAATGCTTTGACTAATGCCGAAGTTTTAGCAGAAAACAAACTATTTGCAACGCTAGACCCAACAACAAGAAGACTACGCTTTCCAAAAGAACATGAATTGGTTCTTGCCGATACTGTTGGTTTTATACGTAATCTTCCTAAAGATTTACAAGAAGCTTTTAGGGCAACTCTTGAAGAATTAGAAGAAGCAGATTTGCTTTTACATGTAGCAGATGCTTCGCACCCAAATGTAAAAGAACAAATTCAAGCTGTTGAAAACATTCTAAAAGAAATGGAATTAGAAGAAAAAGAAAGCATACTTATTTTTAATAAATGGGAGAATGCAAGCGAAGAAGCTAAGGAAGATTTAGAAATAAACTACCCTAATGCTATGAAAATTTCTGCTCTTGAAAAGAAAGGGCTTGATAGGTTAGCCCATACACTTGAGCAAAGGTTTTTTGCATGAAAAATATAGCTGTTATTATTAGAGTCTTTTCACGTGTGCAAGATACTAAATGTCTAGTAGAAATTATAAAAAAGAAATGGACTACACATAATTATACTTTATTTGTTGCCTTTAATGGGGCAAGTGCTGGGCATAAACTTGATGATTATGTTTATGAAAATGCACAAGTGCTTGAAGTAAATAATAATAGCGGGCATAGAACAGGTGCAAGAGATTTAGTACAAAATGCCTATAATCATATAAAAAACGACAATAATTTCGACTACCTACTTTTTGTTGAGTCCGATTTTTGGCTTTTAGATGAGAGGCTAATTTTAGAGGGCATAGAATCTGATAAAGATTTAGCAACTACTATATGGATTGAGCAACGCAGCTCATTAGCAGTTGACTTTTTTCTTCTAAAAAAACAAGCACTTGCTACTCATACAGAATTACTAAATTGGCAAGATTCACCTGAAACAGATTTTAGAAATGCAGTTAGAAATGCTGGATTATCAGTGCATGTTTTTAATGCACTTCGTTCAATACATGCACCGTCAAGCATGAAAAAAATATTGAAAAATTCTTTTAAACCATGCTTTTACGAGGGCGGTAGATTTAGAATTTTTGAAAAAGCTAAGGTAGTTACTCATCATATTGAAGATTTAGAAAGTGGTCTTGATGAAAAAAAATCTATAGCGAATAGCGTTCTTCAAGAAGATTTTTTTGAAAATATTGCTTTATTTTTTCCACAAGGTTCTTGGCTTAGAAAGAAAATGTGGAAGTAACAACTGCTAAGCTGTTGATTTTTTACGTATATTTTATTGTCAAGTATCATGTTTGATACCATTTTTTTTACTATGCTTGACAAGTGTATTATGAAAAGATATTATAATTTATAAATTTATTTTCTCATAGAAAATGATTTTTTACTCTGATACTAATAATTATCTATTCAATTTTTAACAAGCGAGTTTCAGATGGCACACCCCTCAGAACAAAACATTTCTAAGCTAAACAAAGAAGCACTTCAAGTTAGTAAAGAAATTGCTGTAAAATTTATAGAAACGCAAAGAATTTCACCAAGCAATTTTAAAGAAATTTTTCCATCAATACACAAAGTTGTTCTTGAAACAATTCAGGAAGGTCAAAAATTAGCCCCACCAAATTCCCGCTCTACAAACACAAAAAATATTCAGTCAGAAGCGGAATTGCATAAAGCTAGAAAAATTTGATTTGACAAATCATAGCTAAGAACTTATACTGTTCGATATCAAACTATTTTTTATAAATGCACTCATTTTGATATTCAATATAAGGAAATACTATGGCAGTAAAAAAATCAAATGCATATTTAGACACTAAATTTTTTCCTAAAATAGTATCACAAATACGATTTAATATTGAAAATTACATAACTAAACGTATTGAAAAAGCTGGTGTTAAGGGCCTTGTAACTTCGCATGGGAATATACTTGTGCAACTATATAAAGAAGATAAACAAACAATGGCAAAAATAGCGAATGATATTGGCCGTTGTAAAAGTACGCTAACTGTATTAGTTGATAAACTTGTAAAGGTTGGTTTTATTACTCGTGAAGTAGATACTAATGATACACGATTAAAAAAACTTTGCCTTACTGAAAAAGGAAAGAATTTTCAAAAAGAATTTTGGCAAATTTCTTCTGATTTAAATGAACGTATTTGGCATAATTTTTCAGATACTGAAAAAGAGCAATGTATGCTTTATTTAAACAGAATTGCAGAAAATATTAACTCGTCACTAGAAAAAAATAATTGCAATGAAAAGTAAAAATTAACTTTGCTAACATGCTATTTGCAATTGCAGGAGGCAGATTATGTCAAGCCTAACTGATTTTCAAGATACAAATGAAGAAACATCAAAGAAGAATACAAGCATGAAGATAAAAGCAAATACTGGTCTTCATGTTGACCAAATATTAGAAAACTTGCAAAAAAAGAAAACTTTAGTTGAAGCTTTTAGAACAAACTTCTATCCTATCTTATTTTCTACTTCTTTTTTCTTTCTTCTTGCTTTGCTTATTTTTTCCGTAGCTCAATCATATAATTGGCAATTTGATAGAGTTTTACCACACATTGTTTCATATACAGCTGAAAATGGCTTAGTTTTTGGGGTGTTAGTAACCTCACTTGGCGTTACGCTACAGCTTGTTTTTGCTAGTTTAGCTTTAGCTTTATTTTTAGGTCTTTTAATGGCTTTTATGAACCTTTCGGCTTCGCCAGTGGCTCATTTAATATCTAAAAGTATAGTTGGTATTGTGCGGAATACTCCGCTACTTATGCAGCTTTACTTGGTTTATTTTATTTTTGCTCCTATTTTTTCACTTACGCCTTTTATGGCAGCAGTAATTGCACTTGCCTTGTTTGAAGGCACATATATGGCTGAAATTTTTAGGGCTGGATTTTCTTCAATAAGCCATACACAGTGGGAAGCGGGCTTTTCATTAGGTTTTAGCACTGCACAATCGGCTAGAATTATTGTGCTTCCACAAGCTATACAGAATATTTTACCAAGTCTTATTGGGCAAATTGTATCTTTAATTAAAGATACCTCTCTTGTTTCTGCTATTGCCGTTGCAGATTTAACAATGCGTGCTTCGGAATTGATATCAGAAACATATTTGTCTTTTGAAATATGGATTATAGTCGCTTTATTTTACCTTATTCTCACTTCAAGTGTTAGTATACCTCTTGCACTTTTTGCAAAGAAAAGAGCTAAAGCAATCAAGCGATAATAATATATAAAGTTCAAGGAGTTAGAAATGAACAAATGCCTTAAAGCCTTATCAATGTTATTTTTATTACCTGCATTAGTGCTAGGAAGTTTAAGCACAAATGCCATAGCAAAAGATTCCATGATTGAAACAGCACAAAAACGAGGTGTATTGCGTGTTGGTTTCTCATCTTTCGTACCTTGGGCAATGCAAAATAAAGCTGGTGAATTTATTGGCTTTGAAATTGATGTTGCAAAACGCCTTTCAGATGATTTAGGCTTACGCTTTCAGCCTACACCAACAGCATGGGCTGGTATTATTCCTGCTTTGCTAGCAAATAAAGTTGATGTTATTATTGGTGGTATGGGAATTAGCGAAGAAAGATTAAAACAAGTCGATTTTACAATACCTTACGACTATGCAACCATGGATATGATGGCAAATATTGAAAATTCATCTACTCTAAGAACCATGGAAGATTTCAATAAACCAGAAGTTGTTATTACAGCTCGTACAGGCACAACTCCAGCTCTTATAGCTAAAGAATTATTCCCAAATGCAACACACCGCTTCTTTGCTGATGAGGCACCTGCTGTTGAAGAAGTGCTTTCAGGCAGAGCAAATGCTTTTATTTCATCAGCACCACT
>CAYJFV010000049.1:0-2444 GCA_964369275.1 uncultured Desulfovibrionaceae bacterium | reverse complement strand
CTTTTACTGTTGTAGAAAATCCTGATAAAGTATTTACTCCTTTCGATTTTCCAGATACTTACGACCAACCAATAGCCTTTGCCGTAAGAAAAGGTGATGAAGAAACTTTAAAGGTATTCAATGAATGGATTGCGAAAGTTGAAGCAGAAGGTTGGCTAAAAGAAAGATCAGACTACTGGTTTAGATCAAAAGATTGGGAAAAAAATTTATAAAACAGGAAAAATAAATGATTAAATTCATAAAAAAACTTTCACTAACTCTTTTATTAGCTTTTGTAAGTATTGCTTTTGTTGGCTCTAATGCCTATGCAGAGTCAACAATTGAAACAGCTAAAAAACGTAATGCTATTCGCGTAGGATTTTCTTCCTTCGTACCATGGGCAATGCAAAACAAAGCTGGTGAATTTATTGGCTTTGAAATTGATGTTGCAAAACGCCTATCAGATGATTTAGGCTTACGCTTTCAACCTACCCCAACAGCTTGGGCTGGTATTATTCCTGCTTTATTAGCAAATAAAGTAGACGTTATCATTGGCGGTATGGGTATTAGCGAAGAAAGATTAAAACAAGTAGATTTCACTATTCCATATAATTACAATAAAATTGGTATAATGGCTAATATACAAACATCTTCAAACCTGAAATCGCTTGAAGACTATAACAAACCTGAAGTTGTTATTACAGCACGTAATGGCACAAGTGGTGCAATAGCAGGAAAAGACCTTTTCCCAAATGCAACACATAGATACTTTAATGATGAAGCTTCATGCTTACAAGAAGTTTTTTCAGGCAGAGCTAACGCTTTCTTGTCTAGCGGTTCACTTTCAACTTTTACTATTATTGATAACCCCGATAAAGTATTCAAACCATTTGATATGCCTAGTAAATACGATCAAGCCATCGGTTTTGCTGTAAGAAAAGGTGATGAGGAAACTTTGAAAGTATTCAATGAATGGATAGCAAAAGTTGAAGCAGAAGGTTGGCTACAAGAAAGAGCTGATTATTGGTTCAACACAAAAAACTGGGAAAAAGAGCTATAATAAACTTTTAGATTAATACTATGAAAAAACACGTAAATATCATACCAGGCACTACCCCACCGCGTAAATGGTCGCAATTAAATAGAACCGACTATTACCTACTTGCACTTATAGCTATACTAGCATTATGGGCAATTATACGCTTCATAAGTAGCAATAATAGTTTCGATTTTGAAGCAATTACGCCCTATATTGCCTATGAAAATAGCGATGGCGACCTACTGCTTGGTATGCTGTCTAAAGGTCTTTTAATGACAATTAGGCTTGGAATATGGTCATTCCTTTTTGCCATGATTTTTGGGCTTTGCGTGGGTTCATATACAGCTAATAAGCGTGGAATATCCGTGCTACCCTTCACTTTTTTTGTGCAGGTTTTACGTAATATTCCACCGCTTATTTTTATATTTTTAATATATTTCTTTTCAGGGCAATTCTTTTCTAATATGCTTTTTGCTATGCAAGATTTTGCCTATTCGCTTACTCCGCAAGGTCTTAGTATTTTTAGCTATATTTTTGCACCACCAATGCAAATTGAAGGCATGACAGCCGCAATTCTAGCTCTTGGTTTGTATGAAGGTGTGTATATTGCTGAAACTGTTCGTGCTAGCATTGAAAGCGTTTCTGTTACTCAACGCGAAGCTGCCCGTTCGTTAGGCTTTAATGCTATGCAATCGCTTTGGTATGTAACACTGCCACAGGCAAAAAAAATAATGCTTCCCCCATTGGCTGGGCAAACTGTATCTGTTTTTAAAGACTCTGCCCTAGCGGCACTCGTATCCTTACCAGAACTTACATTTCAATCGCTTGAAATTATGGCTGTTACAAGAAAAACTTTTGAAATTTGGATTATTTGCATGGTGCTATATTTTCTTATTTCAAGAACTTGTACACTCATTTATGCCTTTTTGGAAAAAAGAATTAAGTGGAAACAATTGCAATAATGAATAAAATTATTTGTATTTATATAACTTGCAAAGATAAAATTGAAGCAAGAAATATTGCTAAGGCTTTATTAGAGGAAAAATTAATTGCTTCTGCAAATATTTTACCTCAGATAGAGTCTTTATTTTATTTTGGCGAAACACTAGAAAATAATAAATTTTACAATATTGAAGAGGCAGTTTTACTTTTATTTTGCAAAGAAGAAAATTTTGAAATTGTAAAAGAAAAAACTATTGCTCTACATTCCTATATCTTGCCTTGTATTATTTCTTTACCGATTGATTTTGCACATAAAGAGTTTCAAAATTGGGTAAGAAAAGAAGATTAAATTTCTATAAAAAATTAAACTTGACAATAAGGCAAAATCCATATAAAAATCTTTGTTCATCTTGCTACACGGGTTGTCTGTGTAGCCATAGACCAAAAGTTGAAAAACAAAGGAATTATCATGCGTAAATTTGAA
>CAYJFV010000048.1:0-10049 GCA_964369275.1 uncultured Desulfovibrionaceae bacterium | reverse complement strand
TTTTACACTATTTAATCTTTCTGCAAACAACATGTTGACTCCCTTAGTCTATTCTATCTGATATATTTTCTTCAGTAGGCAGAATTTTTTCTGCTATAACTGCTTTTACTTGCTTTGCATCTGCCTCAATTACAGTAAGTTTGAAGTCTGCAATGCTAAATTCTTCGTTTTGTGCAGGAACTTTTCCAGCTAATAAACATAGATAGCCACCAATAGTATCTACTTCTTCAGATTCAATTTTTAGCCCAATATCTTCTAAGTCTTCAAGGAATACACGCCCAAGAAGATTGAACTTATTGTCGCTTATTGTTTTAATTTCCTCATCGCGTGGGGTATCGTGTTCGTCTTCAATTTCGCCCACAATAACTTCTAGTAAGTCTTCAATAGTTACTAGCCCAGAAGTTCCACCATATTCGTCTACAACAATAGCAATATGGTTTTTTCTTGTTCTAAATTCTTGTAATAATTGGCTACATATTTTTGTTTCAGGAACAAAATAAGCTTTGCGAATATGGGGTGATACTTGTTCTGAGCTTTTTTCAGGGTCGATAAGAAAATGCAAAAGATCTTTAGCGTAGGCAATACCTATAATATTGTCTTTTGTTTCTTCATAAATTGGAAGCCTTGAATGCCCAGTTTCTATAATTGCTTCTGCTACTTCTTTGATGGTTACATCAATTGGTAGGCAAGCTATATCAGTTCGTGGAGTCATTATTTCGCTGATTTGCATAGAGTCTAACTCTAGTATAGAGAGTAGCATCGACCCTTCTTCTGCCTTAATATCACCGTCTTCTTGAGCTTCTAAGATTGCTTGTTCAATGTTTTCTTCTTTAGAACCGAAGAAATTAGAAATTTTTGTCCACAATCGTCCCGAATTTTCGTCCGTATCCACCAATTATACTCCTTGTTAAAAGTTCATAAACAAAATCAAAGCCATGTAATTTAGCTTATTTAGGAAGTGAAATATTTTTTGTTAAGCCATCAAGGGCTTTTTCGTGGTTTCCTAAAGCTAAATCTTCTTTAACCCAATTTAAAAGTTCAGGTACTTCTTCGCCTTCATTTAGGTTAATCCAGTTTAGTTGAGTATCTGAAACTGGGTGAATTGCGTATGCTTTGATTTGGCAACCTATAACTACATCATTATCAATTGTTGTTGTATGCACAATTTCTAAGCTTAGCCATAGGTTTAACACATCATCTTTAAGTTGTTGTACTAAACTCAGCAACAAAATACAAGGTGCTTTTTTCAAAAGTTCAATATTTTTTTCATCTATATGTTCTTCATAGAGTTGAATAGCTACGCCACTAGCTGAAATATTGCTAATTGCAAGCTTTTGAGTTTGTGTATGATTATAAGCATAAAGCGGTTCTTCTTCTAATTTTCTAGTATGTGGACGCATATTTTTATTTTCTGTATTCCACAGGCTAAAAGAATGAATTAAAACATTATTTAAAGAAATTCTTGGAAATGCTCTTCTTTGCCCAGCTTCAATAGTATTAGGAAAAGCAATTTCTAAGTAAATTTCATCATCAATAATATTAAAGTTTTTACAAGTAGTTTTGAAGGTATAAAGGCTGAAGGTTTGCCCATGTTTTATACCAAAACTGCCTAAGAAATTTTGTTTTATATGATTGGCTGTGAAGTATAGTTTTGAAGTATCACTTTCATCAGTTGGTAGAATTGTTGTTAGGTTTGTTTTTAGTATAAAAGAGTTATTTCTTATTTCTGTGATATTAGATAGAATTTGCCAATGGTTAGGGTCAGTTGCTCTTAAATTTTCAAAGCAACATTGCAAACTTATGTTTTTGTGATGTACTTTTTCAAATATATTTTTAAGTTCGCTTTGCTTTTGCGTTGACAATTTTTTTTCATCGTAACGTCTTTTAAATACAATAACACAACCTATTAGCAAAGCTACAATTACAACATGCAATGAGTTTATTGGTGGCAATACAAATGCTGGAAAAAAGTACGTAAACTTCTTAGGTGATTTCATAAACTTACCTTAACGTTTAAAGAGTTTGTCCAAAAAATCTCTGTCAACTAAACGATAGCACGGTCTGCCATGCGGGCAAAAATCGGGCATTTCGCAGCGAACCCATTGTTTATATAAGTTGTTAACTTCTTCATTTGATAGCCTTTGATTAGCCTTTATTGCTAAATCGCAGGCATGATCCATAAATAGACTATCTATCTTTGTTTTTTCATTTTTTAGTGCGTCTTTAATAAATTTTTCTGCACTAGAAAATTGAAACATATAGGGTATTTCGTAACAAGTTAGGTAATTATCTTGCTCGTTATACACACAATTGAAGCCTAAGCGAGTAAAATCATCACTTAATTTATAAAAAGAGTCAACCTCACTAGAATGTAAGGCTATAGTTAGAGGTAAAAGCAGTTTTTGGCTTTCAATATGCTGTTTCTTTGAAAGGCGTTCATATAAAATTCTTTCATGCACAGCGTGTTGGTCTAGCACAAAAACATCGCCTGAATGTAATCTAAATAGTAGATATGAATACGCAATTTGGCATAAAAATTCTGGCATTGCCATTATATTTTCATCACGTACTTCACTTAGCTTATTTTCTTTAGGAATTGGCATGTCTTCTTTATAAGAAGTAGAGTAGCTTACATTGTTTCTTTCTGTAGGAAGAGGTATTTTTTCATCAAAAGCCACTTCATCAAATCTACCCCAAAAGCCAACTTCTTGAGTAGAAGAATTAGCATTTTTGTTTGTATTATCAGGCGTGTATTCATTAGTATAGTTCGTTTCGGCAGCTCTATTGCTTGTAAATGATGAACTATGGCTAAAATCTGTTAGACTTGCTTGACTAAACACAGGGCTTGATTGAACGGGGCTTGATAGGTATTGGCTAGAAAAACTATCGGGCTGAAAAGCTTCTTGTTGCAAAAATAATTTCTGCGATAGTGCCTTTTCAACTGCTACATGCACGGCTTTGAAAATTCTTTGCTCGTCACGAAAACGCACTTCGCTTTTTGCAGGATGCACGTTTACATCAACTTCTTCTGGGTCAATTGTGAGGTTTAGAATAACTTGCGGGTAGTCTTTTGTGGTAAGCGAATTTCTATAGGCCTGACGCACTGAACGAATAAGCACTTTATCCGTCACAGGGCGGTTATTTACGTACAAAAAGAGCTTATCTGCCTTTGAATAAAGCGAACGCGGGTTAGATACCAAACCACTAATATTTATATCGTAAATATTTTCATCAACTTCAAGCAAGTGCTGAGTGATAGAGGGCGACCACACTTTGCAAATACGCTCGTAAAGCGAGTCTTTGGGTAAAAAAGAAAGGGCTTCACGGGTGCCAGCAAAAAAGCTAAAACCTGTTGATTGATGAATAAGAGCAATTCTTGTAAAAATTTCTTGGGCTTTTTTCAGCTCTGTAGAGGGCATTTTTAAAAATTTGAGTCTTGCAGGAATATTATTAAATAAATCACGTACTTCAACTTGAGTTCCACGCTGCAAAGAGCAGGGTTGAACTTCTTGCATGTCGGCAAAAAGAACGTCTAAGGCGTAGGCTTGCTCGTCATCAATATTTTTAGAGGCAATACGAAAACGCGAAACAGAGGCTATACTTGGTAAAGCTTCACCACGAAAACCAAAAGAATTAATGGTAGATAAATCGCTGATATTTTTTACTTTACTTGTAGCATGTCTTGTTACTGCTAGCACTAGTTCGTCTTTACTAATTCCTTTTCCATCATCAATGACCTTAATACAGGCTTGACCTCCGTCCTCAATAATGGCACTAATAGAAGTGGCTTCTGCATCAAGACTATTTTCAACAAGTTCTTTAAGAACTGAGGCAGGGCGTTCCACAACTTCGCCAGCGGCAATTTGGTTTGCAAGTTCGGTGGGGAGAATTTGAATTTGTGCTTTGTTACGTACGTTATTAGTATTCATAATTAAAATATAACAGAGTTGCAAAAATATTACAAGTAAAACAAGAGGCAATTTATGATTTTTGGAGTAGGAACAGATATTGTTGAAATTTCTAGAATACAAACAGCAATACAGCGTTTTGGTAATGCTTTTGCGTACCGCATTTTGCATGCTAAAGAACAAGAGTCAATGCCCCCGCTAGATACTCCTCGCGGGGTAGCGTGGCTTGCGGCTAGGTTTGCAGCAAAAGAAGCAGCAGTTAAAGCCCTAGGAACAGGGTTTAGACTTGGTATAACTTTTAAAAGTGTAGCCGTTCTTACAAATCATTTAGGTAAGCCCGAATTACATTTCTTTGATAAAGCCTTAGAATATATCGAAAAAAATCATATTATAGCAAGCCATGTAAGCATTAGTCATGAAAGAAAAAATGCAGTGGCTTTTGTAATGCTTGAAAAGGCAGAATTAGCATAGGTAGTTAGCTGATATGACAGAAAATAATTTGTTTTGTTCTTATAATGTGAAAATTGAATTGCCTGATGATGTTGCTACTGTTAAGGCAGGCAGAATTTTAGCAACGGTACTAGCTGAAATTCAAGAAGCGAATATAAAGCTTCTGCTTTTATTTGGAACGCTTGGTGCGGGTAAAACAACTTTTACGCGTGGTTTTGTTTCTGCTTTAAAAAATTCTGAATTGGCAGAAGTTGCAAGTCCAACTTTTGCACTCGTAAACCATTACCCAACAAAACCTCCTGTAATTCATGCCGATATGTACAGACTTGCAGAAATGGCTGATTTTACAGAAGATAGTGCAAATTACCCTGATATGCCCGAAGATTTAGAAAATGCCATATTTGAAGAAGACGAGCATGATGGATATGTTATTATTGAATGGGCTGAATTTCTTGATAGGGCAAAGCTTCCAAAAGAAAGACTGGACATTTTTTTAAAAATAAATAATAATATTCACTCTCTTGAAGTTATAGGCTACACAAATAGTTGCAAAGAGCTTTTTGAAATTTTTGAAAAGCGTATGCAATATTAAAGTATGCATAGAACTTTATAAAATAAAGAAAAGTACATCAAATAGGATAAGATATGCGAATTTGTGTGCAGAAATTTGGCGGTACATCTGTTGCCGATTTAAGTTGTATGAAGAAAGTGCGTAATAAAGTTTTGGGTTCACTTGCTTCAGGTTTTAAAGTTGTTGTTGTGCTTTCAGCAAGATCTGGGCAAACAAATAATCTATTAGAAATGGCGTATAAGTGGTCAGACGAGCCAGATTTAGCCGAAGTTGATGTTCTTCTTACTACGGGCGAACAAGAATCTGTTGCTTTATTTACTATGCTTATGCAAGATGAAGGCGTGAAAGCTCGCTCAGTATTATCATCTCAAATACCTATTATTACAGACGATGCTTTTGGCTCTGCAAGAATTATCTCTATCGACAATAAAAAAATATTAGAACTTTTTGAAGAATACGATGTTTTAGTTGTTCCAGGCTTCCAAGGAATTACAGAAGATGGCAGGGTAACAACTCTTGGGCGTGGTGGTTCTGATACGAGTGGCGTTGCTATTGCTGCGGCACTAAATGCAGAACGCTGTGATATCTTTACAGATGTTGATGGTGTTTACACAACCGACCCTCGTATTTGCTCAGATGCGTCTAAGCTAAACAGAATTTCTTATGAAGAAATGTTAGAAATGTCTTCAATGGGAGCGAAAGTTCTACAAATTCGCTCTGTTGAATTTGCTAAAAAATATAATGTACCATTACAAGTTTTATCTACCTTTTCCGATGAACCTGGAACAATGGTAGTTCAGGAGGACAGTATGATGGAAAGTGTTCTCGTCTCAGGCATTGCCTTTGACAAAGATCAAGCTCGTTTAACTCTTTTACAAGTGCCTGATACCCCAGGTATTTCAGCTAAAATTTTTGGTGCTTTAGATGAAGCTGGCATTATTGTTGATATGATTGTACAAAATGCTGGTATTGGTGGCACAACTGAAATGACTTTCACTTGTTCACGCAAAGATTTAAAGCGTGCAACACAAGTTATGGAAAAAGTTAAAGAAGAAATTGGCGGCGAATTACTTGAAGGCGATACAAGTATTGCTAAGGTTTCAGTAATTGGCGTTGGTATGCGTAACCATTCAGGCGTTGCGGCTCGTGCTTTTGAAGCTTTACATAAAGAAAATATCAATATTATTATGATTTCAACCTCTGAAATCAAAATTTCTTTACTTGTTGAAGAAAAATATGGTGAATTAGCTGTTCGTACTTTACACGACGCTTTTGAACTTGGAAAAACTGAATAATATAAACTTTAATTGTAATTTGAAACTTGCCGTATAGGTAGGAGTTATATGCAACATATCCAAATCTATGATACTAGCCTGCGTGATGGGGCTCAGTGCGAAGATGTAAACCTTTCCACAACTGACAAGATAAAACTTGCACTACGCTTAGATGAGTTGGGGGTGGACTATATAGAAGGTGGCTGGCCTGATGCAAACCCTATTGATACTGCTTTTTTCCAAGAAATTGTAAATTACAATTTGAAAAAGTCTAAAATTGCAGCTTTTGGTAGCACACATCACCCTGCAAATAAAGCCCGTGATGACAAGAACTTACTTGCACTTATTGCAAGTAAAGCACCTGTTATCACAGTTTTTGGCAAGGCTTGTGAAATTCATGCAAAAGAAGCACTTCGTATTGACCCACTAAGAAACCTTGAAATTATTGCAGATTCTGTCGCTTTTTTAGATGCTGAATGTGATACTGTTTTCTTTGATGCAGAACACTTTTTCGATTCTTATAAAAACAATGCTGAATACGCAATTGCAGCTCTAAAAAAAGCAAGCGAGGGTGGTGCAAGTGGGCTTATTCTATGCGATACCAACGGTGGAACACTGCCATCTGAAATTAATGCTATAGTAAAAGCGGTAAAAAAAGAATTTCCTAATGCCTTACTTGGTATTCATGCTCATAACGACTGTGAAATGGCTGTTGCAAACACAATTGCCGCGGTGGAAGCAGGGGCAAGGCATGTACAAGGTACTATTAATGGTATTGGCGAGCGTTGCGGTAATACGAATTTATGTTCAGTAATTCCAACTTTACAGCTAAAATCTGGTACAAAGTTTGATTGTATTGGGCAAGAGCAATTACAGCAACTTACTTCAGTATCACATTATTTCTATGAAATCATGAACTTGAAGCCTTTTGCAAGGCAAGCCTTTGTTGGCTCTTCTGCCTTTGCTCATAAAGGCGGCATACACGTTTCAGCAGTGGCAAGAAATTCTTCTTTATACGAGCATATTAAGCCTGAAAGCGTTGGTAATGAACAAAGAATTTTAATGACGGAAATGGCAGGTAGAAGTAATATTCTAGCTCTTGCCAAGAAGTTTGGCGTTACTCTTGATAAAGATGAACCTGTTGTAAAAGGTTTATTTAACGAGCTTAAAAAGAAATCTAGCATGGGGTATGACTATGCAGCCGCAGAAGCTAGTGTTGAATTATTACTACTTAAAAAGCTTGCTCAACGCGGCGTTCGTGAATTTTTCAAGCTCATTCAATTTAGAGTAACCGAACATAGAGAAGAGCATGATATAGCTCCTTTTGCAGAAGCTACTGTAATGGTTGAAGTTGAAGGTGCAGTAGAACATACTGCCGCAACTGGCTTAGGGCCTGTGAATGCTCTTGATAAAGCGTTAAGAAAAGCACTAGAACCATTTTATCCAAACCTTGCTGAAATACAATTGCTCGACTTTAAAGTACGTGTGCTTTCGCTAGACTCTAACAAAAATGCCGAAACGGATACATCTGATAGTGCAATAGTTGCTAAAGCAGGTACAGAATCAGTTGTACGTGTACTAATTGAAAGTGGTGATAAAGAAAGCTCGTGGGTAACAGTGGGCGTTTCTTACGACGTGCTTGAAGCAAGCTGGCAGGCTTTAGTAGACTCTATTACTTACAAGCTTTACAAAGACGAATCTAAAATTCATACAAACGAAAGAAGTATTTAAAATATCAATAGGATATTATATACATGAGTACACTTACAAGCCGTAATGCTAAAAAGATACTTGACCAACAAGGAAAAGAAAAAACTTTAGCACGCGGCTTGTCTTCTTTTGTATACTCAAGCCCTGAAAACTTTTCTTTAGCAAATTTTCAAGGGCAAAGCTCAAATAATATACAGCATGAAAAAGTGCTTATACTTGGGCTGGGTTATAACGCAAAAGAAGATTTAAAAGATGCTTTAAAACAAGCTAAAGAAGTGTACGCTTTTGAATATGATGTATTTGAAAAAGCTTGCAATGAAGCTAATATTCAAATAGATAAGCCAGAAAATATACATACATTATATGAAGAAGAACTCTACAGTTTTCTAGCTGATAAAAATAATCTTGGAAATTTAGCCATTTATATTTATAGGCAAAATTTAATGCTTTTTCCTAGCTTTTGGAATAAACTATTTTTAAATATTGAAGATATACTTAAAAATTCAAAAAATACGCCTCTAAATGATACTGTCGAAAATGGAAGTAATACAGATAAAAATGCTAGTAAAAAAGCTCTTTTTGCGTCATTCACAAGCGATTTAATGCATTTTGAGGTAAAAGAGGCTATAGAAGAAAATGGCTTTGAATGTTTAACTTATAGCCCTAAAGATTTAGGAATTGAAAATCTTAATAACTCAGTTTTGCAAATGAATGAGCAGGTTTTTCCTTGCCTTAAACAGATTTTACAAAAAGAAAAACCAAACTTCTTTCTATCAATAAATGGTAGGTTTTTAGATGCAAATGGTAGAATTTATACACTTTTAGAACATTTGAATATACCGCTTGCTTTATGGATTGTTGATAATGTTTGGAATATCATATCGGCTTTTAAAAACGATTTTTGGAAGGAATGTTATTTATTCGTTACAGATAGTTCCTTTATTCCAAAATTAAAAGAATACGGTGCTAAACATGTATATTACTTACCTTTAGCAGGTTCAAAAAATATTAATAAATTTGTAGAACCTAAACACTATAATATAAGCGAAATAGACTTGCTTTATGTGGGGCATTCTGCATTTAAGGGTAAAGATAAATTTTTTAGTGCAGTAGATAAAAAGAATGAATATCTAACTGTAATTGAACAAGAAATTGATAAAAGCTTTGAAAATAATACTATAAATAATGCAATTAATTTTCATACTATATATGAAGAAATAAGCAAAAATAAAAATATAAATTTATGGGGAAATGACTTCTTTCGTGAAATTTCTTACCTTGCTGGCGAGGCAGATATTTATAATAAAATAAAATGGTTGCAAACTCTTTCCACTAAGATAAAGCTTAATATAATTGGTGATGATGGTTGGAAACAGTATTTAAATAATACTAAAATTATTCCCCCAGTTGATTATTATACTACTTTACCATGCTATTATAAAAAGGCAAAATTCACGCTAAATATACCGTCTTTCCTTATGCCAAGTGCATTAACACAAAGGCATTTTGATGTATGCCTTGCAGGCGGTTTTTTACTTTCCGCACCAACTAAGGGGCTAGAAATTTTTACTTCTTATGCACAAGAAATAATGCTTGTAAAAAGCCCAAATGATGTGCTTAAGAAAGTTGAAAATCTATTTGTAGATGAAACTAGCTATAATAATATGAAAAAATATATGTGTGAAGAAATTGAAGCAAGTCATTTATATAAGCATAGAATTGCAACTATTTGTAATGTTATGTTTTAGTTGCTAACTAATAAAGTGTGTAAGCTTTTTTAGAATCCTTAATATAAATGAATAAAAACAATCTAATTTTTTTCTTTTTCTCTCCAAGGGCTTAGGGAAGGAGTTTTCCCTAATAACCCACGTTATCTTTATTTATAAAGATTTTGGATACTTCGTACACAAAATCCTCACTTCACAAGAAGCGTGGTTCTTGTTCGTTCGCTAAAGATTTTATGCTATCGCATACTGCTATTTTATAAAGATTTTGGATACTTCGTACACAAAATCCTCACTTCACAAGAAGCGTGGTTCTTGTTCGTTCGCTAAAGATTTTATGCTATCGCATACTGCTATTTTATAAAGATTTTGGATACTTCGTACACAAAATCCTCACTTCACAAGAAGCGTG
>CAYJFV010000047.1:3174-10126 GCA_964369275.1 uncultured Desulfovibrionaceae bacterium | reverse complement strand
GAGCTCGTAAAAAAGCTAGTGACCACGCTATCCAATTGCGTGAAAAACAAAAAGTGCGTCGCGTGTACGGAGTCTTGGAAAAACAATTCCTTGGCTACTTCACAAAAGCAAATATGGCGAAGGGTGTAACTGGTGATAACCTGCTTGCTTCACTCGAACGTCGTTTAGATAACGTTGTATACCGTATGGGATTTGCTCACTCTCGTAGTCAAGCACGTCAGCTTGTACGTCACGGCATTTTCACAATCAACGGTAAAAAAGTAGATATTCCATCTATTCAAGTTGCACTTGGTGATGTAATCGCTGTGCCTGAAAAAAATAGAAAAATCCCTACAATAGCAGAAGCACAAGAAGTAGTTGCTCGTCGTGGATGCCCTGCATGGATTGAAGTTGAAGGTGCAGAGTTCAAAGGAACTATTAAAGCATTACCACAACGTGACGATATCCAATTCCCAATCAATGAATCTCTTATCGTTGAGTGGTACTCTAAGTAGTTTAGTACCCTTTACCTTGAGATAATACACAAGGATACAGGATTTATCATGCTACAACAAGCAAATAAACCTATAAATGCTCGTAACTGGGCAGTATTGGTAAAGCCAGATCAGCTTCAAAGAGTAAGTGACCCTGAAAATGTTATGTATGGCAAATTCATGTGTGAACCTCTTGAGCGTGGCTATGGTACTACTATAGGTAACGCATTACGCCGTGTTCTTTTAAGTTCATTGCAAGGTGCTGCCTTTGTTTCTGTAAAAATCGCTGGTGTTCACCACGAATTTACTACAATTCCTGGCGTACTTGAAGATATTACAGATGTTATTCTAAATATCAAACTTGTTCGCTTAGCTCTTGATACTGACGAGCCGCAAAAAGTTACTCTTCATGTTAATAAGAAGGGTGCTATTACTGCTGCAGATATTAAGACTAATCAGCATGTTGAAGTCTTAAATCCAGAGCAATTCATTGCTACACTTACCGAAGATGTAGACCTTGAAATGGAATTTGAAGTTCGTATGGGTAAAGGATATGTTCCAGCTGATCAGCACGAAGGCTTAGATGGCGAAATCGGGCTTATCAAGTTAGACGCTTCTTTCTCGCCTATACGTAAAGTTTCTTATTCAATTGAGCAAGCTCGTGTTGGCCAAATGACAAACTTTGACAAGCTCATTATGGAATTATGGACTGATGGTTCTGTAACTCCTGATGAAGCACTTGCTTATAGTGCAAAGATTATTAAAGAACAGTTATCTGTGTTTATTAACTTTGATGAACAAGCAACTGATGCTGTTGGCTTAGGGCGTAGTGAAGCTGGAGATCTTAATGAAAATCTCTTTAAGAGCATTGATGATTTAGAACTTTCAGTTCGTGCAACTAACTGTTTACGTTCTGTAAACGTTGCGACTGTTGGTGAATTAGTTCAAAGATCAGAAAATGAAATGCTTAAGACTAAAAACTTTGGTAAAAAATCATTAGACGAAATCAAAGAAGTTCTTAACAATATGGGACTTGATTTTGGTACAAAAATAGATTCTTTTGACAAAAAGTATCAAGAATGGAAGAGGAAGCAAAACTATGAGGCATAGTAATTCAGGAAGAAAACTTGGGCGTAATCCTTCCCATCGTAAAGCCCTTTTTAGAAATATGGCGAAAGCTTTGCTTACATACGGTCGTATTCGTACAACCGAAACTAAAGCAAAAGTTTTACGTGGTGTGGTTGAGCCTCTTATTTCTTTAGCAAAACGTAATGACTTGCACGCTCGTCGTCAAGCATTTGATGTACTTGGAGACCATCAGTTAGTTAAAAGACTTTTTGACGAAATTGGTCCTAAATTTGCTGATATTAATGGTGGTTATACACGTACTATGAAACTTGCTGACCCACGTAAAGGCGATAGTGCCCCTATGGTTATCATCGAGTTTACAAACTATGAATTGCCAGAACCAAAAGCTGCAATTGAAGAATAGTTTATATTATCTATAGATATAAAAAAAGGAAATGTTTTACATTTCCTTTTTTATTTAATGTATTTTTATTACTTATTTATATTACTTATCATTCTTTCAAGCGATTCATTTACTGTTTTCATGTGCATTTTTAATTTTAGTGGTGGATTATTTGGATCTACTTTTAGCTGAAATAAATTATTTTTTAATAGTTCATCATAGTTTTCATTAGATTTTTCAAATTTTACAACATATTGAAAAACATGTGATTGTATATCAGATAAAATATAGTATATAATTTCGAATGGCAGTTCTAAGAAAGGGTTTGTTGGTTGTGTGCCTTGAATACTATTACAAACTACAAAGCTTGCTTTACTTATTTTATAATTATTATTAGCCAAATCTTGGGCAAGGTTTTTATATGTAAAGTGTTTTAAATGTGTATTATCTAAAATTCCTAAATCTGTGTAAGTAAAATCATCTACTAGTAGGCTAGCTTTTATTGAGCTATGAGCAAGGTTTGGCAATGAAGCTATAAAGCTTCCATCTTTTTTTATAAATTCATTTAGTTTATTTAATACCTGCATAGGGTTTCTTAAGTGTTCAAGAATATCACAACATAAGATATGATTGAACTTATTTTTATATTCAGGATAATCACAGACAGATAGTTGTTCAAGGTCAACTTGGTGTACTTCTGTATAAGCACCATTTTGCTGAGCATTTTGTACAGACAGTAAATCATATTCAAAGCCGAATACTTCAGCAGTTCGATGTTGTTTTATAAATTGTCCCATAACACCATCAGCACAGCCAACATCTAAAATTGAAGTATTATCATCTATTAAATGAAGTGCATGAGTAAATGTGTGATTTCCCATTCTTATATCAGCATAGTTTGTATATTGCTTTGTAATATTCATGATTACCTCGTAATTAAAAATGTATTAGAGACTATTTTGATTGTCAACATTTTAAATTAATAAAGCACCCAAAGGTGCTTTATTAATTTTATTGAGTTTTATTTAGTTGTATTAGTATGAATGGTCAGAATCTAAATCTTCATCAGTAACTGGGTTTCTGAATGTATAGAAAGCCCAAATTTGATATGCAATAACCACAGGCAGAACGCATATAACTGCACCAAGCATAAGTTTTAATGTTAGTGTACTTGAAGCAGCATTGAATACTGTAAGAGAAGCTGCTGGGTCCATATTTGACATAAGTAAGTTAGGGTACATACCAAACATTGTGAAGAAAACAGTTGATAAGATGAATAAAGCTGAAGCTATCCATGCATAAAAAGTTTTCTCTTGTTTTAGCATAATGCGAATACCAAAGAAAGCAATTAGAGCTAAGAACAAGAAAATGCTAATAAATGGTCGATCTGCAGTATTATTCCATATTGGAGTATATACCATTGATAAACCAAGATATGAAACAACTAAAACTAGTGTAGCATACCATGTATTTTTTGCTGCGTTTAAAGCTCTTTCATGTATATCACCAGTAGACTTTAAAGCAAGCCATATTCCGCCGTGTACGGCAAATATACATACAAAAAGTACACCGCCAAGTAAGCCGAATGGATTAAGTAGCTTTAGTAAATTACCGTGATACACACCGTTTACATCAATTGGTATACCTAAGAATAGGTTAGAGAAGAATACACCAAGTAATAAAGCTGGCAGGAAGTTACCTAACACAAGAACTATATCCCAAGTTTTTTGCCATTGAGAGTTTTCAATTTTGCTTCTAAATTCAAATGCAACTGCACGGAATATAAGAGCGAATAAAAGCATGAGTAATGGGGCATATAAAGCTGAAAACATAACAGCGTAAGCTTTTGGGAAAGCGGCAAATGTTACACCACCAGCGGTAATAAGCCAAACTTCGTTGCCGTCCCAGTAAGGGCCAGCGGCGTTATATACAATTCTTCTTTCTCTGTTATTTTTTGCAACAAAAGGCATTATAGTACCAAGCCCGAAATCGAAGCCGTCTAGTACAAGATATACTGCCCACAGCAATACCCATAGGAAAAACCAAATAGTTTCTAACATAACTAACTCCTTATTCTTGTACTAGTTGACTTTCGTCTTGTTTTTCTACAGTAGGTTTTGTAGCAGGTTTTGGACCTTTTTTCGCGTATTTTTGTAGTAGGTAGATATCAATTAAGCCAAGTAAAGAGTATACACCAATAAATACAGCAAGAGAAATTGCAACAGATGAACCTGGAACAGGAGAAACCGCGTCAGAGGTTCTCATAAGACCGTATACAATCCATGGTTGACGACCAACTTCGGCTACCATCCAACCAAGAGCAATTGCTATATAAGGAAGTGGAATTGACCAGATTAAAGCTTTAGCTAGAAGTGGGTGTTCTTCAATATTCTCACGATATCTAAATGCAAGGAATGATAATAATATGAATAAGCCACCAAGGCCTACCATTATTCTAAATGAAGCATAGGTAAGAGTAACAGGAGGAGTATCGCCTTCAGGGAAGTCGTTTAGTCCTTTTACTACGCCGTCGGTTGAGCCATCAGCAAGAATTGATAAGGCATAAGGTATTTTGATAGCTTGAATAAGGTTTTTGTCATTTTCTTCATCAGGCCATGTAAGAATGTACATGCCTGCACCTGCTTCAGTTTCCCAATGGGCTTCCATTGCAGCAAGTTTAGCTGGTTGGTATTTAGCAACTTTCATACCTTCGTTATGACCTAGTATTGCAACAAGTAAGGCAAATATAAGGGCGAAAGGAGCGGCAATTTTGAAGGATTTTCTAAAGAAATCTACTTCATTTTTGCGGATTAAGTGCCATGAAGAAACACCAAGTACAAAGAAGCCACCTAACATTAAAGCGGCTGCACCGTTGTGGAAGAAGGTTCCCCATGCGTAAGGGTTAGAAATAACTTCCATAAAGTCAAGAAGTTCTGCTCTGCCATTGTTTATGTGGTATCCAACAGGGTTTTGCATAAAGCCGTTAGCAATAATAATCCACACTGCAGAAAGGTTAGAAGCAATCGCAACTAGCCAAATAGCAATACAGTGAACTTTTTTGCTTACTTTATTCCAACCAAAGTGCCAAACAGCAATAAAGGTAGATTCTAAGAAGAAGGCTACAGTAGCTTCAATAGCTAGCACCGCACCGAAAATATCGCCTACAAATTCAGAGTAACGCGACCAGTTTGTACCAAATTGAAACTCAAGGGTAATACCAGTAACAACACCAAGTGTGAAGTTGATGATAAATAGTTTACCCCAATATTTTGCCATTCTAAGCCAAACTTCATCATTTGTTCTTACATACATAGTTTCCATAATCGCAAGGAGAACAGATAAACCTAAGGTTAAAGGAACAAAGATAAAGTGGAAAAATACAGCTACCGCAAATTGAATACGCGATAGTAATACTACGTCAAATTCCATAAAATTATCTCCTAAAAAGTTGTGAACAGCGAGGTGTTCAAATCAAAAAAGCCATTATATTTTTCTAAGATAAAACTATCTTTTATATTAGTGATTAACTATCTATCGAAGCCGCAATTTTTTTTGCAAATTCTTGGCATTCAATAATTTGTTGTGGGTTTAACCCATATTGTATTCTTAAAGGTTCAGAAATAATTTTTATATTCATTTCTTCAAGCCACTTTGTAAGAATTTCAGGTGCTTCGCCAGACCAACCATAAGAACCAAAAGCTGCACCGCATTTATTTAGTGGGCGTAAACCTTTGATGTGGGTAAGTGTAGCCATCATACCAGTCATTGGTAAGTTATTTCGTGTTGCTGCACCAACTAATAGAATTGAGGCGTCCATAAGGGCATTCATTATATCAGCAGGGTGATTTTTTTG
Source organism: uncultured Desulfovibrionaceae bacterium (assembly GCA_964369275.1). GTDB lineage: Bacteria > Desulfobacterota > Desulfovibrionia > Desulfovibrionales > Desulfovibrionaceae > CAYJAZ01. Next base: position 4,329 of record CAYJFV010000047.1, on the reverse strand, counting down.
AATATCCATAACGGTATAAGGAATACCTTCTTCAAAAAGAGTTTCCCCAATGATTGAAGCCATTTTTTCGGTTGCTCCCCACATGCTATCGTGCAGAATTACAGCAGATTTTTTGAAAGGCTGTTTTGCGAACTCATCATAACACTGTAGAACAAATTCAATATCTTCTTTTCTTCTATACATAAGCCCGTGGTCGGGAGCCATTATGTCAATATCCAGATTGAGTGAAGCTAATTTATCTAAAGTTTTCAAAACTTGTGATGAAAAAGGAAGTACAATATTAGCGTAATAATATTTTAATTCTTCATAAAGTACGTTTCTATCTACACATTCAGCAAATCTTAAAGATGTAGCAATATTTTGCCCAAAAGCGTCGTGGGTAAATAAAATTTTATCTTCATGAATGTATGAACACATGCTATCAGGCCAATGGAGCATGCGTGTTTCATAAAAAGTAATATTTCTTTTTCCAATATTTATTGTTTCACCATCTTTTACAACTTGGATATTCCAACCAGTTGTATCAAATTGACCTTTCATGGAGGTTAGCCCAAGCTTAGAACAATAAATAATTTCAGGTTTACATAGTTCAACCATTCTAGCAAGTGCACCAGAGTGGTCACGCTCTAGGTGATGACATATAATATAGTCAATTTTTTCAGGTTCAATATATTCAGATAATCTTTGAATAAATTCTTGGGTAAACTCTTCACTAACAGTGTCAACAAGCACTTTTTTTTCATCGTCAATAAAAAAAGCATTGTAAGTTGTTCCACGCTGAGCTTCAGAATAGTGGTGAAATGAACGCAAGTTAAAATCAATTGCTCCAACCCAATAAACACCGTCTTTAAGAATATGTTTTTCCATAAATATCTCTTTATCTTAACTCTAACTTTTAAGAAAAATCAAAAGAAAATTATGTTTTTAGAGATATGCAATATACACTTTAGAAAAAAAGCAAGACAAAAAAAGCCTTATAGATTTTGTGTAAGGCTATAATATAAACTAAAATGAAAAAAGGCAAAGACAGAAAAATAGAAACTTTTCTGTTTAATGTTTTCTAAAAAATAATTTTTGATTTTCTTAAATTAAAGAAGCGGTAGTGGAAAGGGCAAAAGCCCTTTCCATTATAATAACTTATGCAGGGGAGAACTG
>CAYJFV010000047.1:0-3164 GCA_964369275.1 uncultured Desulfovibrionaceae bacterium | reverse complement strand
GCAAAAGCCCTTTCCGTCTTAATAACTTTATGCAGGTGAGAACTGACTTTTTGGTGCACCGCAAAGTGGGCATACCCAAGTTGCAGGTAAATCATCAAAAGAAGTTCCAGCAGCTACATCGCTTGCACTATCACCTTCAGCAGGATCATACACATAACCACATACATCACATTCATATTTTTCCATAAGATATCTCCTATAATTTTATTAATAAATTATTAGTTTTTCCAGTTACCATGTAAGTTACAGTACGCTCTTACTACTAGTGTAGAAGGGTCTGCATCGCATGGGCAAGTGTACTCAACCACTGGGGCATCACCTGGTTTTAAATGGAATACACGTTGACGATCGTCAATAACTTCAATCCATTCAATGTAATGTTCTTCTGTCATTGGGTGTAAAACTGAACCAACAGATATTTTGTATCCGTTTAGAGTTTTTTCAACAACAGGTACGTGTTTTTCAAGAGCAGCTTCAATTTCAGCTTCTTTCATGTGTTTCATTGGAGTATTACAACATGAAAGAGTTCCTTCTGATCCATGGAATACTTCAACAATCATTCCACAAGTAGCACACTTGTAGATATCAAAAACATTAGCCATTTTTCATCTCCTAGGTTAAAATGTAAAAACAAATCCTATACCTTAGAAATAAAACCTTAAATTCATTTATTGAGTAATTAACGAATAACAAAAACTATTCTTTAGGTCAAGTCTTTTCAGCTTAGATTTAAAGTGATAATTTATTTAAAGAGCTTTTGTTTGACTTTTTTGCCTTTGAAAAGTACATTCACTTTGTACTATACACAATTTAAAACCTATCACGAAAAATAGTCGTAGAATTATTTTGAGGAAAATTTATGAAAGTATATAGAGATCATTTCTTTTTAAAGGCTAAAAAAGAAAATTATCCTGCACGTTCAGTATATAAATTAAAAGAGATAAATAAAAAATATAAAATAATTCAAAAGGGTATGAAAGTTTTAGACTTAGGTGCTGCCCCTGGTTCGTGGAGTTTAGGTGCGGCGGAATATGTAGGCCCTTCAGGGATTGTACTTGCTTGCGATATTCAAACAACTGAAACGCATTTTCCAAATAATATTAAGTTTTTCCAAGAAGATGTATTTAATAGAAGTGAAGAATTTGAAGGTTTGCTTGCAAAATACGCCCCATTCGACTGTATTATAAGTGATATGGCACCAGTTACAATAGGCACAAAATTTACTGATCAACAGCGTTCACTTGATTTATGCCTTGAAGCCGTTGAAGTTGCAAAAAAATATTTGAAGCCACAAGGGAATTTTGTTTGTAAAATTTTTATGGGTGGCGATTTTCAAGATTTAGTAAAAGCTATGAAGCCACACTTTAAAAGTGTAAAAAACTTCAAGCCAACTAGTTCAAGGCAAGAAAGTAAAGAAATTTTCACAATAGGTTTAGAGTTTAAAGGCCGTATAAGCTCAAATGAAGAAGAAAAAGAAATAAATTTTTCTGAAGATAAATAAGTATTTACTTGGGGTGTGTTACCTTATTTCAATTCTTCTTCTCTCTTAAATTGTTGTATAATATAAAATTAAACGGAAAATTAACTTATAATATTCCCTAGATTCTTAAGAACTGTCCCTCTATGAGCTACAGAGATATAAAGATAATTGATATAATAAAAAAATACTTCCCTTAGAAGCCCACCTTAGTATATTTCAAAATAAAGTTGTATTAAAAAATATAGTTGCATACCAAGAATGAAAAAATAATTTTTTTCTTCTAATGCATTATTTTTTGGTTGAATTTATTGAGATAATAGTGTAGTTTGTGAAACGATAGTTAGAAAATCTTGGGTTTTTATACACTTTTTTGGAGGGTAAAATATGTTTTCAATATTTACAAAGAGCTTACTAGCTCTTGTAGCAGTGCTAGCACTTCCGCTTGTTTCTTTTGCGGCAGAGGGTGCAGCTCACTTACCGACTGATATGTCGGTTATATGGGTTATCCCATTTGCGTGTATGCTTTTGTCAATCGCACTTGGGCCAATTCTTGTGCCACATTTTTGGCATCACAACTACGGTAAAATCGCTCTTGGCTGGGGTATAGCTTTTGTTGTGCCATGTTTCATAGTTTATGGGGCTTCAATTACAATTTATGAAGTAATTCATATTCTTGTATTAGACTATATTCCATTCATTATTCTATTATTCTCACTATTTACTGTTGCAGGCGGTATCCGCTTAAAAGGTTCTTTAGTGGGCACACCAATGGTGAATACTGCTTTGTTAGCTATTGGTACAGCTATTGCTTCTTTAATGGGTACAACTGGTGCAGCTATGCTACTTATTCGCCCATTATTGCGTGCAAACGCTCATAGAAAATATCGCGTACACCAAGTTGTATTCTTTATTTTCCTTGTAGCTAACGTTGGTGGTTCTTTATCACCTCTTGGTGATCCACCTCTATTCTTAGGCTTCTTAAAAGGTGTTAGCTTCTTCTGGACAACAACAAACCTTTTAATCCCAATGATCATGATTTCAGTTCTTCTTTTAGTTGTTTACTTTATTCTTGATAATGTATTATACAACAAGGAAGGCAAACCAGTTCAAGAAATTACTTCTGATGAAAAACTTGGTTTTGATGGTAAAATTAACTTTATCCTTCTAGCTGGTGTTGTTGCTTGTGTACTTATGTCAGGCTCATGGAAACCAGGTGGTTATATTAGCATTTACCACGTTAATTATGAATACCAAAACATGTTAAAAGATGCTTTACTACTTGTTATTGCAGCTGTTTCTTTAAAACTTACTACTAAAGAATGTCGTGAGTTAAACGGCTTTACTTGGGAACCAATTGCAGAAGTTGCTAAATTATTTATTGGTATCTTCTTAAGTATGATTCCTGCTCTTACAATTCTAAAAGCTGGAACTGATGGTTCACTTGCTTCTGTTGTAAGCTTAGTTTCAAACGCTGATGGTACACCAAATAACATGATGTACTTCTGGGTAACTGGTACACTTTCTGCTTTCTTAGATAACGCACCTACATACCTAGTATTCTTCAATACTGCTGGTGGTGACGCTGCATACCTAATGACTGAAGGTAAGCAAACTCTAATGGCTATTTCAGCTGGTGCTGTGTTCATGGGTGCGGTTACTTATATTGGTAACGCTCCTAACTTCA
>CAYJFV010000046.1:0-10210 GCA_964369275.1 uncultured Desulfovibrionaceae bacterium | reverse complement strand
TAACGAAGGCGTTATTCTAATTGCCGCAACTAACCGCCCAGACGTTCTTGACCCTGCGTTGCTACGTCCTGGTAGATTTGATAGACAAGTTATTGTGCCTACACCTGATTTAAAAGGTCGTCAGCATATTATTGCAGTTCATGCTAGAAAAACCCCAATGGCTGAAGATGTTAAAATTGAAATTTTAGCAAAAGGTACACCTGGTTTTTCTGGTGCAGACTTAGAAAACCTTGTGAACGAAGCCGCACTTCAAGCAGCGAAAAAAGGTAAAGATGAACTGAATATGAACGACTTTGAATACGCTAAAGATAAAATTCTTATGGGGCGTGAACGTCGTTCACTTATTCTATCAGATGAAGAAAAGCGTATTACTGCCTACCATGAAGCGGGGCATGCACTTGTTGCAAAGCTGCTACCTAAGGCAGACCCTGTGCATAAAGTAAGTATTATTCCTCGTGGCAGAGCTTTAGGTGTAACCATGCAGTTGCCTGAAGAAGATAGACATAGCTATTCAAGCCAATTCCTTGCAGGAAATATTGCGGTTCTTATGGCTGGGCGTGTAGCTGAAGAGCTTATAATGGACGATATTACAACTGGTGCAGGCAATGATATTGAGCGTGCTTCAAAACTTGCTCGTAAAATGGTTTGTGAATGGGGTATGTCAGAAAGTGTTGGACCGCAAGCGATTGGTGAACAAAACAGTGAACCATTCCTTGGAAGAGAACTTACTTCTACTCGTTCTGTAAGTGAAGAAACTGCTCGTTTAGTTGATGCAGAAGTGAAGAAGATTATTGATAAAGCTCACGATCTTTGTAAGAAGTTACTTTCTGAAAACATGGAAGTTCTGCATGCGATTGCCGCTGTGCTTATTGAGCGTGAAACTATTTCAGGTGATGATATTGATACTCTAATGCGTGGCGAAGAACTTGCCCCTTATGATATCAACGCACGTGATGGTGAAAATGCCTTTGTTTTTGATAATAATGACGATAATCAACAAGACAATAACAACGAAGATATAGTTGATGTTGTACTTGAAGACAACAATGACGAAGATAATCAACCTAAACAATAAAACGCAAAACAATGCCCCAAAGTTTTGGGGCATTGTTAATATTACCCCTGATTCCTTTTCGGATGGGGGTCTTTTTTTTCATGCAAACGATGCTTTAAAGCAAGCAAGATTGCTAGTAGAAAATGGGGCTGATTTTATTGATATTGGTGCAGCTTCTTCACGCCCAACTTCTGGCTTTATAAGTGCAGAAGAGGAATGGGCAAGGCTAGAACCAATATTTAATCTGCTTAGCCAAGAAGAAAATAAAGACATTTTAGCTATTACTTCACTTGATACGTGGCGAGCAGAGGTTGCAAAAAAAGCCTTAATTAAAGGTATACCTATAATTAACGACATTTCTGCCTTTGAATGGGAATGTAATTTATTAGATGTTATATTAGAATATCAACCTTATTATGTACTCATGCACTGCAAAGGCAAGCCCGATACTATGCAAGATGCTCCTCACTATGCAAATGTTGTTGATGAGGTATACGCCTTTTTTGAAAAAAAAATAAACCTACTAGAGCAAAAAGGTTTTCCAAGAAATAAAATTATACTTGACCAAGGTATAGGTTTTGGGAAAACTGTAGAGCATAATAGTAGTTTACTAAATGCCGCGGACAAATTTTTAGAATTTAATCTACCTATTATGGCGGCAATTTCAAGAAAGTCTATTTTACGTAATATCTTTAATATAAAGCCAGAAGAAAAAGAATTGCTTGATAAAGCAACTGCTATCACTACGGCTCATCTCTATAATAAAGGGTACATACACCATCGTGTACACAATGTGCATGTATGTAAACAGCACTTAGACATGGCACAGACTCTTAGTATGTATTTATAAGAGTTTACAGGAGAATATTAATGTTTAGTGGAATATCGTTTAATTTTTTAGACGCAATTGATATTTTATTGGTTACCCTATTAATCTATTATGTTATAATGTTTATACGGGGTACTAGAGTTATTGCGGCTTTAAATGGTTTATTTCTCTTACTTGTTATTTACGCATTTTCTGTTGTGCTAGGCTTAAATACAATAGTATGGTTGTTTGAAAATGTATTTTCCTCACTTTTGCTTATTATAGTGATTTTATTTCACGATGATATACGAAATGCCCTTTCTTCTTTTACAGTAAAATCTATATTTTTAAAGAGAAGTAATTATGAAGGGGATATTGTAAACAAACTCTCAACTACATGTTTTGCTTTATCTAAAAGAAAAGTAGGTGCATTAATTGTATTAGAAAGGCAAGTTAAGCTTGGCGATATTGCACAAAGTGGTGTTAAGTTAGATGCAGTTGTTACTCCTGAATTATTAATAACAATTTTCGAGCCAAAAACTCCGCTACACGATGGGGCAGTTATAATAAATACACAAGGCATGATTGAGGTCGCCGCCGCTATATTACCTTTAGCTGAAACTGATAATCAAGAATTTGGCACAAGGCACAGAGCGGCTCTTGGCATTTCAAATATAAGCGATGCAGTTGTTATTGTTGTTTCAGAAGAAAGAGGAGCTGTTACAATTGCAAGTAATGGAACAATAACTGCACCTTTATCGCAAGAAGAATTTGAAAGGAGGCTAAGTAATGTCATTTCTAAGTAAAGAAAATAAAGAGCGTTTATTAGCTTCGTGTAATGAGCTTAAAAAGACTGTTTATCTATTATATAAAAAATTATTTCCGCAAAAACATAATGCTATTAACTTTTTTATATCTTTAGTTGTTGCCGTTTTCTTCTGGTTTAATGTAGAAACATTTGAAGAACTAGATAGGGTATATGAAATTAATATCATTTATGAAAATATACCTGATAATATAGACTTAGTTGAATATCCAACCTCTTTCAATGTTATTCTTGAAGGAAGTAGTGAAGAATTAGCTATGTTCGAAAATTATTATGACGAACTTTTAGTAAACTATAAGCTAAATGTTTCTAACCTAACTCTTGGAACAAATGTTTATGTAATTAACATTGAACAATTTAAAAATAATACGAATAGACGTGCCTTCAGAGGTTTAGAAGTTGTTGCTATTAATCCATCGCATATCGTTGTTATTACAAATGAATTTGCAGAGCAACAACAAGATTTACTATAATTTATGTGAACTTTGTAAAACTCCCTATAGTTTTTTTTTACAACACCGATAAAATACTTGTTAGATAAAAAATTAACTTATATTTTATTGGTTTCTATATGCGTAATATGCCAGTACAAATTTTATACGAAGCAAAAAAGCTTACTTTTCCTCCGTTAGAGGAATCTAAAACTTCAGGCTTGCTTGCAGTTGGTGGCGACCTTTCACCAGAACGAATAATATGTGCATACTCTAAAGGAATATTTCCTTGGTATGGAGAGGGTGCACCTATTATGTGGTGGTGTCCAGACCCCCGATGTGTATTAATTCCGTCGGAATTAAAAATAAGTCGTTCGCTAAAAAGAGCCTTACAAAATAATGAATTTACCTTCTCTATCGATAATGCATTTTCAGAGGTTATTAATTACTGTGCTGAATTACCACGCCCAGGACAAAATGGAACATGGCTACAACCTGAAATGATTGAAGCATATATAGAATTGCACAAACTAGGAATTGCTCATTCAGTTGAAGCATGGCACGAGGGTGAGCTAGTTGGTGGTTTATATGGAATTGTGCTTGGTAAAGTTTTCTTTGGTGAATCTATGTTTTATCTAAAAGAAAATGCTTCAAAACTTGCCTTTTTATTTTTAGTTGAACATTTAAAAAAGCAAGAATTTCAAGTTATTGATTGCCAGCAAACAACAACACACATGCTTAGAATGGGTGCAAAAGAAATATCACGTAATGACTTTATTAACATCATTACAAAGCATGTTGATATTTCACAACACGCTATATAATTTAAAAAAATTAAATTTTGCTTGACGTATACATATTTTCTTCTACAATAAGCTAGACTTTGTTATAATAGATGCTTAAACTTTTAAGTGAATTTTATAAATAAAGGAAAATTCTAAAGGAAGAAATATGCAAGAAGCAATCAAAGCCCCTGGTTGGGCAAGGCATTATTATGGGCAAGAAGCCCCATCTGAAATTGAATTTGAGTATAAATCAATTCAATCGTATCTTGATAAAGCCGCTAAAGAATACCCAAAAAGATACGCTATTATTTTCCAAAACCTAAAAATGAACTACAAGCAGCTGCAAGAAAAAGCAGAAAATATGGCTGCGTCGCTAAGAAAGCAAGGGCTTAAAACTGGCGATAGAGTCGGCGTTATGATGCCAAATATCCCTCAAACTATTGTTTCAATTTGGGGTATTTTAAAAGCTGGTGGCGTTGTTGTAATGACAAACCCACTTTATATGGAAAAAGAGCTTACCCACCATTTTAACGACTCACGTACAAAGTTTCTAATAATGTTAGACTTGTTTTGGGATAAGGTTCATGCTTTACACGATAAGCTTGGCGTTGAAAAATGCTTTGTATCAAGTTTAGCCGATGGTTTAGCTTTTCCACTAAATAAGTTATACCCGCTTTCAGCAAAGCGTTCAGGTACTGCGGTAAAAGTAAAGTTTGATAATAAAACAGTTATCCCATACAAAACCTTACTTGCAACCTCTCAAAGATATTCAGAAGAACCAGCCGACCCTAAAAATACTCTTGCGTTTTTGCAATACACTGGTGGCACAACTGGTTTTTCAAAAGCGGCTATGCTTACACATGGTAACATAAGCACGCATTTACAACAGCTTGATATTGTACATAAAGCAACCTCGGAAAATGAACAACTATCTGTTGCTGTTATGCCATTTTTTCATATTTTTGGATTAACCGGCACAGTTATTATGCCTGCACACTTAGCAAGCCCAACACTACCAGTACCGCGTTACGTACCGCGTGATATTTTGGAATTGATAAAAAAATATAAGCCTGCACTTTTCATTGGAGCACCAAGCGTATACATGGGGCTTATGGAGCAAAAAAACATTAAAGATTACGATTTAACTTGTATTGAACTTTGCATAGTTGGTGCCGCTCCATTCCCAGTAGATGCATTTAATAGATTTAGAAATATTACCCAAGCAAACATTACTGAAGGTCTTGGGCTAACAGAATGTTCACCATGTATTACAGCTAACCCTGTATTTGGTGAAAAAAAGCCTGGCTCTTGTGGTGTACCATTCCCTGGAACATATATAAAAATTATGGATATGGAAACAGGCGAACGTGAAGTTGGCGTGCATGAAATAGGTGAAATTGTTGTAAAAGGGCCACAAGTTATGACAGGCTACTGGGAAAAACCAGAAGAAACAGCCGAAGTATTAAAAGACGGTTGGTTCTTTACAGGTGACGTAGCTTATAAAGATGAAGACGGCTATATATTTATTGTAGATAGAAAGAAACACATGGCAATTATTGGCGGTTATAACGTGTATCCGCGTGAAATTGACGAAGTTCTACACGAACACCCAAAAATTAAAGAAGCTGTTTCCCTAGCTGTTCCTCACCGTTCACGTGGTGAAGTATTAAAAGCCTACATTGTAACTAAAGATGGTGAAACTGTTACCAATCCTGAGCTTGTGGCATTTTGTAAAGAAAAACTTGCAAACTATAAGGTGCCTCGTTTATTTGAGTTTCGCCCTGAATTGCCAAAGTCTAAGGTAGGTAAAATTCTTGCTCGTGTTTTACGTGATGAAGAAGTGGAAAAACAAAACATTTCTAAAGAAACAGCACCAGTAGAAAAACTTGAAGACTTAGCAGAAAAACAAGATGAAGCACCAAGTGCAGAAAAAGAATAAACAAAACCTATAATAATAAAAAAAGCAGAGAATTTCTCTGCTTTTTTATTTAAATTGTTAGCTCTCGCCTTTTCTTAGAATAAGTGGTTCTTCTTTATCTGCTGGTGGCGGAGGTGTAATATACGGCGGAAGTAAAGCTTTTGCCGCGTCAAGCTGTTCTTGAGTAGGCTCTTCAATAACAGAAGTTACAGGATTAAAAGTTTCCAATTGATTATCTTCACCCTCAGCAGGTTCAATTACTTCAATTTTAACTTTTTCTTCTGGCTTTACAACATTTTCAGGTTTTACTATAGGTTTTGCAGGTGTGGGTTCAGGTTTAATCTGAACTTTTTTTGTAACCTTAGGCTTTGCAATAGGATTTATAGCCGTTGTATATGCAGGGTCAGAATAGCTTGGAGATGAAGGAGTTTCATCATACGCTTTACGCGGGGCATATTCTTCCCAAGAATCATATAAAGGTTTTTCCTTTGGCATATCCTCGTGAATAACCTCAACTTCAACTTTAACATCTTTTGTTGCATCAGGAAAATACGGATTTTTAACTTCAACAAGAACGTCTACTTTATCGTCAGTTTGCACTTGCGAAGTTCTAGGTTGAACCGCACACGCACTTAGACTTAACAAAGCACAAAGTAGAAAAGATGTAGAATAGAATTTATTCATAATTTACTCTAAAAACTCTTTCAAAAACAAAGTTTTGAAATGTTCTTTTTGTAATAACTATAAATAGTCACCACGATTCATTTTGAACTGCTCGGTAGTAGCTAAAACCTCAATTTCATCTACAAGAGAAGATAACTCTTTTGGAAGTTCACGACCTTTTAAACTTGAAACTTGAGTCGCAATATTTTGCAAGTCTTCAAATGCAGCCTTGTCTGAACCAGCTTTAGAAATTTTCTCTGCATAACTGTCTAAACCATCAAGCATGGCAGTTATTGAGTATATCTCATTCTCAAAATCTTGCATGCCTTCTTGTGCATCTTCACCAGTTAACTGGTTAGTCAACATAGCATTTATAGTAGCAAGATTTGTTGCAGATAAATCTCTGTACTCTGTATCAGTACCAGCAAAAATATCATTTTGCGTTGAGTTTGCCCTTGCTTCTTCAGCTTCACTTACTTGCGAAAACAAGTCGGCAAATTCTGCATTGCTTTTTGGAACTTTATTAGCTGTGCTATTTGCTTTACTTGTTGCTTGCTGCTGTTGCTGTAGCAAAAGTCGTTGTAATTCATTGTCAATTTGCATAAAGTCCTCACTTTAAATTAAAACTAATAAGGAAAATATTGCCTTTACATCTAGTTGTTTATATTATTATGCAAGTTACATGCCTTAATAGTATAGATTTTGGTGCATTCGCACACAAAATCCTCACTTCGCAAAAAACGTGGTTTTTGCTCGTTCGCTAAAGCCTTTTATGCTATCGCATACTTATATTAGTTAGATTTTGGTGCATTCGCACGCAAAATCCTCACTTCGCAAAAAACGTGGTTTTTGCTCGTTCGCTAAAGCCTTTTATGCTATCGCATACTTATATTAGTTAGATTTTGGTGCATTCGCACGCAAAATCCTCACTTCGCAAAAAACGTGGTTTTTGCTCGTTCGCTAAAGCCTTTCATGCTCTCGCACAACATTCTACAATTATCATATATAAAGTTTCATCATCATATATACACTTTAAAAGCAGTAGCGACATATTCTTTAATTAACAGAAAAAGAAAGGCTTGTCGATAAGAAAAAAATAGTATATACTACAATTAAAAGAGAGACTTTCTGTTAATTTCATTAACCGAGAGTAAAGGGAGGATATTATGCTTGAGATTAAAAAGATTATTTGTGCACTTGATTTATCTGAACACAGTAAACAAGTTGCTGCATACGCAAATATGTATGCAAAATTGACTAATGCCAGTATAGTAGCGGTTTACGCGGCTCCAACTTTAACCCAGTATACTGGCTTCCATGTACCACCAAATACTATAGACTCTTTCGTGGGTGAAATAGTTTCAGGTGCTGAAACCGCTATGACAGAATTTATTTCACAGTATTTTACTGTAGAAGTAAAGCCTGAAATTGTTGTTGGCTATGCCGCAGAAGAAATTCTTGCACTAGCTGATAGCGAAAAAGCTGATCTTATAGTTATGGGAACTCATGGTAGAACAGGGATAGACCGTATCCTCTTTGGTTCTGTAGCAGAAAAAGTTGTAAAAAACTCTCCTGTACCAGTTCTCACCGTAAGGCCAGTAATTGAAGCAGAAGCATAGAAAGGAAAAGGGCTTTTACTTAGGTAGAAGCCCAATATATTTAAACTTTAACAATTTAACATTTTGGATTAACTAATGCAATTTCCAGTTAGAAAAGAAGTAGAAAAATTTTCACCTTATGAAGCAGGGCTTTCAATAGACGAAATTAAAGAAAAATATAAACTTGAAAAAGTAGTAAAACTTGCTAGTAATGAAAACCCTTTAGGTGTTTCGCCAAAAGCACAACAAGTTTTATTAGAAAAAAGTGAACTTGCTTTTCGTTATCCACATTCAGGAGCGCCAAGACTAGTACAAGCCCTTGCAGATTATCACACAATTAATAAAAATCGTATTGTTGTTGGTAACGGCTCTGATGAAGTTATAGATCTTCTCATACGTGTTCTAGGTGTTGCTGGAAAAAGTAATATAGTTGCATTTGACCCATGTTTTGGTATTTACACAACCCAAGCAATGCTTTGTGGCGTAGAGCTTAGACAAGTAAAACTAAACGATGATTTTTCTTTTGATTTAGACAAACTACTCACCCTTGTAGATGAAAATACAAGCATTGTATTTATAACAAACCCTGATAATCCAACAGGTTTTGCAATTGAATCAGAACATATTTTAGATTTTGCAAAAAAACTACCTAAAACCTGTCTACTTGTAATTGATGAAGCCTACGCAGATTTTGCCGATGAAAAATATTGCTGTGAAAAATTTGTGCATGAACTTGATAACATTGCAATTATGCGTACTTTTTCAAAATGTTTTGGTTTAGCTGGTTTACGTATTGGCTATGGTATTTTTCCTCAGCAAGTAGCCGACTATATGTGCAGAATCCGCTTGCCTTTTTCTTTAAATATTCTTGCGGAAGAAGCCGCACTTGCCGCATTGTCAGATAAAGAATTTTACGCCGAAACTGTTAAAGTAAGCGTTGAGGGTAGAAAATACTTAACAGAAGAATTATCTAACTTAGGTTGTAAAGTATATTTTTCAATGTCGAATTTTCTGCTTGTTCAAATACAAGATAATAAAGCGGGTGATTTATTTAATTACCTATTAGAAAATGGCATTATTTTACGCAGGCTTACAAGCTATGGCTTGCCAGATTATGTTCGTGTATCTGTAGGAAATATGGTAGAAAATGCTTACTTCATTGAAAAAGTAAGAAGTTTTTTTTTCCCCAATTTAGAAAGCTAGTTGTTGCAATTGATGGCCCTGCTGGCGTTGGAAAATCAACTATAGCTAAAAAACTTGCAACAGAGCTTGGCTATTATATGCTTGATACTGGCTCTATGTACAGAACTTTAGCAATAAAGCTTGGTGCTGAAATAATGGATATGAGCGATGAAGAACTAGAAAAAAAACTTGCTCAATATAATTTTTCGCTAAAAAAAGTAGGCTCTAACTATGAGCTTATGTGTAATGATGAAGAAGTTAATTCACTGCCAATTCGTACAGATAGAGCTTCAAGGCTTGCCTCTTTAGTTTCAAAGCACCCTGTAGTACGAAAGTTTTTGCAAAAATACCAACGTGATTTAGGGCAAGAATTTTCATTAGTTGCAGATGGTAGAGATATGGGAACAAAGGTTTTCCCTAACTCTAAATGTAAAATTTTTCTTGATGCTTCAGTTGAAGTACGTGCAAAACGACGTTTTGATGAATATGTAGCAAAAGGCGAAAGCTCAAATTATAATGAACTTTATGAAGAAATAAAAGCTCGCGATTTAGCAGATAGAACAAGAGAGCATGACCCACTAAAACCCGCTGACGATGCACTTATTGTAGATACTTCAAACCTAAACATTCAAGAAGTTTATGAAAAGTTATTAAGCTATGCAAAAGAAAAGTTGCAATAGAGTAAAAAACTTATCACGTATCGCTTATTTGCTCTTATCTAGCGTTAATTTAGCTATATAATTGCTTGCAAAAGAAGTGAAAAAAAGGTATACACAGAAATAGTTCATTATGGAGGGTGTATGCCTTTTCGTTTTTTAAATACAATTTTCGCTTTATCATTACTTGCAGTGCCAACATTCTCATTCGCCCTAGAGGCTCGCATTGCCGCAATAGTTGATGGTGAAATAATAACATATTATGAATTAGAACAAAGAGCTAAAGCAG